>NZ_JBAHZZ010000030.1:0-9903 GCF_037132785.1 Flavicella sp.
GGTCGATTTAATCATAGGTAAAAACCATAATCAAGCTATTCTTACTATAAATGACAGAGCCTCTGGAATGCTTAAAATGAAGAAAATATTTTCTAAACAAGCAATTGTTGTAACCAAAGCTATCAATGAAATATTGGAAGATTGGAAACCATATTTATATACCATTACAGCTGACAATGGAAAGGAGTTTACAGGACATGAACGTAACCTAAAATTTAGAAATTGATTACTTCTTTGCGCATCCATATCACTCTTGGGAAAGAGGTTCTAATGAAAATTTAAATGGCTTAATTAGGCAATATTTTGCCAAAGGTTATGATTTTACAAGTATCACAGATCAACGTGTTAAGGAAATAGAAACTAAATTAAATAACAGACCAAGGAAAAGATATAAATATGAAAATCCTATCTTTGTAATGGAACAATTATTATTTAATCAAAAAGTTGCATTTGTGACTTGAATTCAGCTGTTGAAGTAGTATTAATACGGAATTCTTTCCGTAATTTTTAAACCATAACCAATCATTCCTACACGTTTTTTATTTGTCTCAGAATTTGAGATAAGTTTGATGTTATAAATATCTAAATCATGTAAAATTTGAGCGCCAATTCCAAAATCTTTATCATCCATGCCTTTTGAATTTGATTTAGTATCAGTACCGTTTGAATTATTTTTTAAACTTTGTAATCTCTGTAATAAATTAAAAGAATGAACCTCTTGATTGATAAATACAAGGGCGCCTTTCCCCTCTTTTTCTATTAATCCAAAAATATTCTGTAATGTATCATTAATGTTTTTTTGAAGTGTTCCTATGATATCATTTCCAAAAGAATTTGGTGTAACTTTTACTAGAACTTCTTCTGCTTTTTTCCAACTACCTTTTGTAATTGCAATATGAATTTGATCATTTGTCGTTTGGCTGTAAGCTCTTAATCTAAAATCACCAAAACGAGTAGAAATATCAAAGTCTTCTACTTTTTTAATAAGTGAATCGTGTTGCATTCTATAAGAAACTAAATCTTCAATAGAAATTAATTTTAAATCAAATTCTTTGGCAACTTTTTTAAGTTCAGGAAGACGTGCCATAGTACCATCTTCATTTAAAATTTCAACTAGAATTCCAGAAGGGTCTAATCCTGCTAAACGAGCTAAATCTACTGCAGCTTCTGTATGTCCGGTTCTTCTTAATACGCCTCCTTTTTTAGCTTTTAAAGGGAAGATATGTCCTGGTCTTCCTAAATCTATAGGTCGTGTGTTTTTTTCTGTTAAAGCATAAATAGTTTTAGATCTATCTTGAGTAGAAATACCTGTAGTGCATCCATTACCTATCAAATCAACAGAAACTGTAAATTGAGTATTGTGTAAAACCGTATTATCGTTTACCATCATATTCAAGCCCAGTTTGTCACAACGCTCTTCAATTAAAGGAGCACAAATCAATCCTCTACCATGTTTGGCCATGAAATTGATCATCTCAGGAGTAACTTTTTCCGCAGCAGCGATGAAATCACCTTCATTTTCTCTGTCTTCATCATCTACTACAATTACAACTTTTCCTGCGCGTATGTCTGCAATAGCCTCTTGAATTGTATTCAATTTCATGTCTTCTGTTTGTTTATCGTTTTGTGTCATTACCTTTTCGGTTATTTTTATTTTTAGAACGTTTTAAAAATGCTTTTAGAGCAGTTAATATTGCTTTTAGAGCAGTTGAAATTGCAGTAAAATTAAATGTTGTAGTTCCCTTATTTGCTCTCCTTGTTAAGTAAATACCAAAAGGGAAAATTATCAAAGTGGATAACCATCCTCCTATTGAAGAAGTGATTGAACTTTCTTCAGCAATATTTTTGCCCAATGAGTTTATAAAGAAATAAAGTACAAAAATAAGAATAGCCAATACCATAGGCAAACCAAAACCACCTTTTTTTATCAAAGCGCCTAAAGGAGCACCGATAAAGAATAATAAGAGACAGGATAAAGAAAAAGCAAATCTATAATGGTATTCGTAGTCATATAAATTTAATATCTTTCGCTTTGTTTTATAGCTTTCTTTGATTACCTCAATGGTTCTAATTGGCTTTTTTATACTGTTTAATGCGTTTTGAGTGATGGATATTTTTTCTGAAATTTTAAAATTTTCTAATAAATTTTGGTTTAATCCTGTAAGGATTAAGCTGTCTGGTTTCTTATATAATTTGTCTCCATAATTTCGGATATAGAATGAAGATGCTTTTGCATTGATATATATATCATACGATATTTTTAAACTGTCTGATTGTGAGTATAGTTGATTGATATTTAGCATCATATAGTGTTTTTTGTACTTCTCTTTGTCTAAGTTGTTGTTACTCAGTAATGAGATGTCTATATTGAGTTTATGAGTGCTAAATTTCGCAGAAGAGGCTGGTACTCTGTCTTTGTCCGATTTTTTCGTTTTTGATTCAGTGTGGTCTTCATAATAATATCCATCTGTTAGATGCAAAGTCATATATTTACTGCCAGGTTGAGTTGTGATTTCTCCTTTTTTTGCAGTGATACAAATGTCATTTTTTTTACCTCGTTTTAAATCATAAATTCTTACGTTTTTTAAAAGATTTTCTTTGGGACCATATTTTTTTTCAAAATAGATACTGTATCCTGGGATTTCAGTATTAAAACTCCCTTCTAATAAAGCTAGAGCAGGTTTTTGTTTTTTCATATTAAACAACAGGTTACGCTGTTTGAGAGAAGCGTAGGGGTAAATATTGTTAAGGAATAAAAAATTAATAGCACTAATAAATAACGTTAGAATAATGATAGGCTTGATCATTCTGTACAATGGAATTCCAGCAGATTTAATGGCTGCCATTTCATAGTTTTCAGATAGATTACCTAATGCCATTATAGATGATAACAATACACCAATAGGAAGCGCTGTAGGAGTTACATTTAAACAGGTGTATCCTAAAAATTTGAGAATATAATAGATATCAATTCCTTTACCTGCAATTTCATCAAAAGCAAGCCATAAAAATTGCATCACTAATACGAACATTACAATAAAGAATGTCGCAAAAAAAGGTTTTAAGAAACTTTTTATGATGTATATGTCAAGAATTTTCAAGGAGAGTGGCTATTTTATTTGTTGATGGTGTAGTTTTTTTGGGTGTATTTTGATTCGTTAAAAATAAATAGATTTTTCGAAATATCTTGATTTGATTTGAAATATTCTATATTAAATGTAGTTACAGTTCCGTTATTACCGACTTCTTTTATACTATGGATGATTTTGCTTTTGTTGATGCCTAAAACAAAATAAGAAGCTTCCGATTCACTGTCGATAGGAATTAATTTAATGAATTGGATTTGTTCTCCATTGATTGTTTTTAAGTCATCCCATTGATATGTAAAACCTTCCTTGTAAAAAAATAAAAGTTTTATTGGGTTTAGCATGTCTTCATCAGAATTTGCATCCACAATATTTATTTCTTCATCTTCTGTTAAAATGACATATGTATTTAAGGAATCGTAAATAAAGATATTCCCCATGAATTCAAGATTGTATTTTTCTCCTTCAGTATACACAGTACCAGAAGTTTCTTGTCTCATGTCTACTTCCTTGTTTTCAAGTATGTAATTGAATTTCATATACATATTGTCAAAATTGGACATTTTTTTAGACACCTTGTTTAGTAAAATCTCTGATTTACTTTGGGCATTTATTGTAACAGATGAAACAGCAATCAGTGTAATGGTGATTAAGTGTATTATTTTTTTCATATTTTTTTTGATAGATGGTTTTTAAGAAACTATTTTTTTTCGTTAGCCAGTAATTTGTCCAAAGCAAGTAAATCCGGCACTGATACTTGTCTTGCTTTACTTCCTTCAAAAGGACCTACAATTCCAGAAGCTTCTAATTGATCAATCAATCTTCCTGCTCGGTTGTATCCTAATTTTAATTTTCTTTGCAGCAGAGATGCAGAACCTTGTTGAGCAATCACAATTAATTTTGCCGCTTCTTCAAATAATTTATCGCGGTCATTAATGTCTATATCAAGTCCTGTGCCACCTTCTTCTCCGAGATATTCTGGTAGTATATGTGCTTCAGGATAAGCTCTTTGTGAACCAATGAAATCTGTTATTTTTTCAACTTCAGGTGTGTCGACAAAAGCACATTGAATTCTAATAGTTTCATTACCTCCTGTATATAACATATCACCACGACCAATTAATTGATTTGCACCAGAGGCGTCTAGAATTGTTTTAGAGTCAATTGCCGACATTACTCTAAAGGCAATCCTAGCAGGGAAATTTGCTTTAATCATTCCGGTAATAACATTAACAGAGGGTCTTTGAGTAGCAACAATTAAATGGATTCCGATAGCTCTAGCTAATTGAGCCAAACGGGCAATTGGAATTTCAACTTCTTTACCTGCAGTCATAATTAAATCTGCAAATTCATCTATAACTAATACAATATAGGGTAAGTATTTGTGACCGTTTTCAGGGTTTAGTTTCCTTGCTTTAAACTTGGTGTTGTATTCTTTGATGTTTCTTACCATGGCTAATTTAAGCAAATCATAACGTTCATCCATTTCAATACAAAGTGAATTGACTGTATTTACAACTTTAGTAGTGTCCGTTATTATGGCTTCAGCTTCATCAGGAAGTTTTGCTAAATAATGGCGTTCAATTTTATTGAACAATGTAAGTTCCACTTTTTTAGGATCGACCAATACAAACTTGACTTCTGCTGGATGTTTTTTATACAATAATGATGTTAAGATACAGTTTAAACCAACTGATTTTCCTTGCCCAGTAGCACCGGCCATTAATAAGTGAGGGGTTTTTGCTAAATCGATGACAACCGTTTCGTTAGAAATGTTTTTTCCTAAGGCAATTGGTAAATCCATTTTAGATTCTTGGAATTTTGTGGAAGCAATCACAGAACGCATTGAAACTATGCTAGGCTTGTTGTTTGGAACTTCAATACCAATGGTTCCTTTTCCAGGGATAGGAGCAATAATACGAATTCCAAGCGCGGCTAATGACAAAGCGATATCATCTTCTAAATTCTTGATTTTAGAAATTCGTACTCCGGCTTCTGGAACTATTTCATATAAAGTAACTGTTGGACCAACTGTTGCTTTTATTTGAGCAATTCCGATTTTGTAATTTTTTAAGGTGTCGACAATTTTGTTTTTGTTGAGCTCTAATTCTTCAGAATCTATGGCAATACTTTCGTTGTATTCTTTTAATAAGTTAAGAGTAGGGAATTTAAAATTACCCAATTCTAATCTAGGATCATATTCACCAAATTTTTCCACCAAATTATTAGCCAAGTTTTCTTTAACTTTTTCCTCCTTGGTGGTTTCTTCAATATTAATTTCAACTTTTTCCTCTGGATTATTGGTTAATGGTGTTACGATTTCCAGTTCCGACTCATTTGTCTTGTCAATAGAAGAATGATTTTTTATGGTCGGTTGACTATTTTCAACGGACAACTCACATTCTGATTTTGGAGTAGTTTTCTCTTGAGTTATATCTAGCTTAAGTTCCAAATTATTTTTGGAAATTGCTACAGTCTCGTCGTTTAAGTTAGGGATTGTTCTTGTGGCTTTTGTGTTGTCAGAAGTCGCTGTTTCTGAATTTTTTTCAAAGGGTTTTTCGGTTTTAAGAATTGATTTCTTTTTGGGAAACCAACTTTTTATTTTTTCAGGTGTAATATTAAATCGAATCACTGCATAAGAGCAATAACCGAATATTAAAATGATTGTAAGTCCTGTGTTTCCTATATAGGTGTTTAAGTATTGATTCAGCTCAATTCCTATAGTTCCTGCAATGATACTATAATTGTTTTCGAGAAAACCAAAGGATGTAGAAATCCAAATCATACCTAGGATACCCCAGTTTATAGATTTGAATATTTTTTTTAGCTTAAATAGGAGTAACATATAAGTTCCTGCCACCATCACAATGATTGGAATAACAAAAGAAGCAATTCCGAATCCATCATAAATAAAAAAATGACTTATACTGGCGCCAATTTTTCCGAGTAAATTTTTGGATTCAACTGTTTTGTCAGAAAATTCTGTCAACAGGCTTTGGTCTTCTTGCCAAGTGAATAAAAAAGAGAAAAAAGAAATCAATAAAAAAAGCCCAAATAGAATAGTGAAAACGCCACAAACTGTTTGTACTTGTCTGTTTCGTATAAACTTTTTTATTTTTAAAAACCGTTCTTTTTTTTCCTTGATGTCCTTTTCTTTTTTTGTTTTTTTCATTCAGAAAACAGTGAGTTAGTAGGGCAAATATAAGTATTTAGCTTTGTTTAATTGATTATTTTAGGAATGTATATCAAGCAAGCTACCATGATAGCCATAATAGCAGCAAAAGCAACTGCACCTGCTGAGACATCTTTGATTACTCCAATTTTTTTATGATAATCGGGGTGAATAAAGTTTGCTGTTTTTTCTACAGCTGTGTTTAAAGATTCAGCTAATAGCACAGTGCCAATACAAATAATTTGTAATGCCCATTCTGTAGTAGAAATGGTAAAGATAAATCCGCAGATTGTCATTAGTCCTCCAATTAACAATTGCGTTTTTATACTGTTTTCAAATTTTATAAGTATTCCAAGTCCTTTAAGAGCAAAAGAAATACTTTTAATTCTGTTAACAATAAAGTTATCTTTATATTTTTTCATTATTTCAAAGCATTGATTGCGGCTTCGTAATTAGGTTCATCTACAGTTTCTGGTACTTGTTCTGTATAAATAACAGATCCTTTTTCATCTAAAACAACGATAGAACGAGAGCATAAACCTTCCAAAGGTCCTTCTGTAATTTTTAATCCATAATCAGCTGAAAAGTCACCTGAAATATCAGAAGCACTGATTACATTTTCAATTCCTTCTGCTCCACAAAAACGTGCATGTGCAAATGGAAGATCTCTAGATACACAAATTACTTTTGTGTTTTCTAATTCACTCGCTGTTTTGTTAAAAGCTCTAATTGAAGAAGCACAAGTACTAGTATCGACACTAGGGAAGATGTTTAATATCACCTTATTTCCTGTAAAGTCTGAAAGAGAAATGTTGTTTAGTTTAATTGCTCTTAATGAGAAATTTGGAGCTTTTGAACCTATTGCTGGTAATGTGCCAGTTGTTTGAATCGGATTGCCTTTTAGTGTTATGGTTGCCATAATTTGTGTTTTGTAAATTGTTTTCAAAAATACATTAAAAAGAAAAACTCTCGAAGTTATTCGAGAGTTTTATTAATTATTTAATATAATAGTTGCAAGTAACTTTCGTCACTCAATTATAATCTTTAAATTTTAGTTTTCAGCTAAGTAGCTAGCAACACCTTCGTGTGTTGTTGTCAATCCTTTTTTGTCAGAATTCCAGTTAGCAGGACATGCTTCACCGTTTTTCTCATTGAACTGTAAAGCATCTACCATTCTCAGAGCTTCATCAACATTTCTCCCTAAAGGTAAATCGTTTACAACTTGATGACGTACAATTCCTTCTTTGTCAATTAAAAACAGTCCTCTGTAAGCAATTAATTCTCCACTTGCTTGTAATTGATCGTTGTCATCATAAAAATAATCTCCTGCTAAAACATCATAGTTTTTAGAGATTGTTTTGTTTGTATCTGCAATAATTGGATAAGTAACACCTTGGATTCCTCCTTCAGATTTAGGTACTTGTAGCCATCCCCAGTGAGATTGTTCAGTATCTGTTGAAGCAGCAATTAGCTGTACATTTCTTTTTTCGAATTCAGCTAATTTTTCTTGGAAAGCATGTAATTCAGTTGGACAAACGAAAGTGAAATCTTTTGGGTAAAAGAATAACACTACGTATTTTTTTCCTTGAAATTGCTCTAGGGTAAAATTCTCTTCAAACTGTCCTCCGTTAACTACTGCTTGTACGCTAAATTGAGGTGCTTTTTTTCCTACTAATACTGCCATAATATATGAGTTTTAAATTATTTTTATCGCTATTGCAAATATAGCTCTTTCTGTAACGAACAAAAGCGGGCTTTCAATTTTAATAATTGATTTTCAAATAGATTTTTTTTATGATAAGATATATTAAAAGTGAAAACCCAGATTTTGAAGAAGTAAAACCAGAATTTTGTATACATAGGTTGTTTTTATAATTCTAAAACACTGTTTTCAGAATTCGCATAATTATTCCATGCGAAAGCATCAGCATTTTCTTCATTTAAAAATTTACCATCAACTATATATTTGAATTCGTAAGTGTTTCCAGATGTTAATGGGAACACAGCTTTGAATTTTCCGTTTTTTAATTTTTTTAATGGAGAAGCAGATGAATTCCATTCATTGAAATCTCCAACAACCGAAACCGTTTTAGATTCTTTAGCAATCACCTCAAATGTAACTTTACATATTGGTTTGCTCTTTAAGTATTGTTTTTTGATAGCCATAATTAGATGTGTTAATTTGAATACTAAAATAACTATAAATGGTCTTTCAAAAAAATAAAAATAGAAGCTCTGAGAAGAAATAACAGATTGATAATTGTTTAGTTACATATATAAACATATGTTTTTTTTATTCTGGAATATCAGTAATTTTCTAATGAATTAAAAAGCTTATTATCAATGTGATAATAAGAGTAGATTAATCGAGTTTGTTTTTCGTGGAGATTGCAGGGGAATTAATGCGATTTGCTAGGTTTATAAGCTTGAGAGGTTTTTAATAAGCGAAATTATTAGTTGGAAATTTGTAGTTTGGCGAAATTGTATGTTATGCCAAAACTAAGCAAGGTCGAATTTAGGTTTCCAAAAGGAGCAATTATTTTCCCGATGCTACTTGTCAAATGAAATTTATTGCTCAATATATAATTCATTCCTAATTTAGGTTTAAAAGCGACACCAGCACCTGTATCAATTTTTGCACCTCCACTAACGCCAACTAACATTTCAATATTGAATTCTATTTTGTTATAAAGTACTTTAGGAGCGTAGTATCCTAAACCAACCATTCCGTCAGCGTAGCCACCAGCCTCTCCTTCATAAGTAAATGCAGCTTGTCCCGTTATATAAAAATGCTTTGATAAATCTTGATTTATTTGGATAACAATTAATTGTAAGTCATACGGATGTGTTTGTGTACTAGCAGCTTTAAAATAAGTTTGATTCTGTACGCTAAAGCGAATTCCATGTGTTGTGGCAATAACTTTTCCTTCCACTTCCTTGTGATGAACACCACTGTTGTAGGTGTTGTATTTGATTCCGTAGCCAATTGTATAAGCCTCAAAACCTCCAAAAGGAGTTATAATGTATCCAGCATGTAGTTCTAAAGATATATTTTCTGTGATAACCCGATACTTGGGTAAATAGTAAATCCACCTTCGCGTTCTACTCTTCCTCCAGAAGCTCCAGCTCCAAATTTGGTGAAAATTGTAAGTGATTTTGTTTGTATAGGCTCGTAACCAATACCTAAAAATAAATCCATAAAACCGGATTCTAATCCTTTGTAGATGGCATCGAGATGTATATAACTAAAGGTGTTTTTGTTGAGGTAATGGTCGTATTCAAATCCTAATAAGTGTAAAGTATTTGTTAAAGGTTCATGATATTGATCTTTTGTGTCGCCTATTGGTAGGAAGTAATCGAAACGTAATTTGACTGCGTTTTTACTTGCAGGTAGATTCCAAAAAAAGTCTGCTTTTTGTTTATCTATCTGATGTTAAGACCATTGCATAATGCTCTTTTCATTTTTAGATTTCAATTTTGACTTTTTAAATCTAAAATTTATATATTTTTTTCTTATTTTCATTGTTTATGTTAGTTATGGATCTATTTTTTGGTTCATTTTCCTTTAGTTTTTAGAATTAGTGGCAATTATCCTTGGACTTCTATATAAATTGTAACAAATAGCTTCCATCAGATTTTGAGTAT
>NZ_JBAHZZ010000041.1:0-32747 GCF_037132785.1 Flavicella sp.
CTACTAATTGTAGAGCGAGCTCTGTTGAGAGTTTTAGCAATGTATGTTTTGTTCTTTTTCTCTTCTAAAAGAGTCTGAATAATCACCCTTTCTTTTAGGGTAAGTCGGCGATGTTTTTTTACTACCATTTTACAAATCTATTATTTTAGATTTGTTGCGTTAAGTTATTGAATGGAGGTTTACTTGTATGCCGAAAAATAGTTTGAAACGAATTTTAGCACTTCTACTCCATCGAAAATTATTTTTGAACTTTTCACTCAGACCAAAAAGAAAACTCTTGAGAAAAGCTACTTGTAGGATTATCACTAAGAACTCCAGAGTTGTTGCGTTAAGTACTGTAATAGAAGGTTTTCTGCAATAAATCAATCAAAAATTAAGTTCCATTTTTTTGTTTGTTAATAAAACTGTTGAAAAAAATCTTTAAAACTTGCTCTTAATTATTAAAATTATTTTGATATTTACAGTTCTGTTTAGTTTAATTCTAGCGTATAGATATGGAAATAATAAAAAGAAATTTTAGTACAAAGCCGTTTTTAAAAAACAAAATTACCCAAGCCATTTATAAGGCTATGACAGCTGTAGGAAAAGGAAATTTTGAAGATGCGGATAATGTTACAACCGTAGTGTGTGAAACGTTATTTAAGCGGAAAGAATTAGATGCCCAATACATACCAACTATTGAAGAAGTTCAAGATATTGTTGAAACTAAACTTATGGAAAGTCATTTTCCAGAAGTAGCCAAAGCATATATCATTTATAGAAACAAAAGGGAACAACAAAGGAAAACGAATATCTTTGAGAAACGTATCAATCTAAAACCGTACGAATATCCCGAACTATACGAATATGTACCCGCAATACGACATTCTTATTGGATCCATACAGAGTTTAATTACACAAGTGACATTCAGGATTTTAAATCACGTCTATCCTCTATTGAGCAGCGATCAATACAAAATACATTGCTTGCTATTTCACAAATAGAAGTAGCGGTAAAATCATTTTGGGGCGATTTACATCAAAAAATGCCAAAACCTGAAATTGGAGCAGTTGGAGCTACTTTTGCAGAAAGCGAAGTGCGTCATGCCGATGCATATTCTCACCTTTTAGAAATTTTAGGACTTAATGATGAATTTAAAATCTTAAAGAAGAAACCTGTTATCATGAAACGAGTGCAGTATTTAGAGACTGCTTTACGAAATTCTAAAAGTAATGACAACAAGGAATATTCAGAATCGATATTGCTCTTTTCTCTCTTCATAGAACATGTATCATTATTTTCTCAATTCTTAATTATTATGGCTTTTAACAAGCATAAAAACATGCTTAAAGGTATTTCTAATGTAGTTGAGGCAACATCTAAAGAAGAGCAGATTCATGGCGATTTTGGCATTGATCTTATTAAGATACTGCAAAAAGAACATCCAGATTGGTTTACACCTCAATACCGTAATGATATACAAAAATTGTGCTTTCAAGCCTATACGGCAGAATGTGAACTTTTAAGTTGGATTTTTGAGGAAGGTGAACTAGACTTTTTACCAATAAATATTATTGAAGAATTTATTAAAGATAGATTTAACAGATCATTAGAAAGTATCGGTGTCAAAAAAATATTTAACACCAATCAAAGCTTATTATCTCAAACAGAATGGTTTGATGATGAAATTATAGGAACAAAACACGGAGATTTTTTTGTCAAACGTTCTATTAATTATAGCAAAAGAACGCAAAGTTTAACCAGTGATGACCTTTTTTAAGACCATGATAGAAAAAACACTAAATAATAGAACTCTCTCGAAATCAGAAAACAACTCAGCTATAATTGATTTTCGAAACAAAACGTTATCTAAAATCAACTCCTCAAAAAACCAGCCCTATAGCTGGCTTAATGAGAATAGTCGTAAGTTCCTAGATGCAGGATACTTAAGTCCAGGTATCACTCCAGAAAACCGCATAAGAGAGGTTGCTGAAAGAGCAGAACATATTTTGAACATACCAGGTTATGCAGATAAATTTTGTCGTTATATGTCTGAAGGATATTTTTCATTGGCATCTCCTATTTGGTCAAATTTTGGAAAAAAACGAGGATTGCCAATTAGTTGTTTTGGATCACATATAGATGATGATATTGCAAATATTCTTTACACTCAATCAGAAGTAGGAGTAATGTCCAAACTAGGAGGAGGAACTTCTGGTTATTTTGGAAAAATTCGACATAGAGGAGCACCAATTAAAAACAATGGAAAAGCCTCAGGGGCCGTTCATATCATGAAACTTTTTGATTCTATGGTAGATGTTATAAGTCAAGGATCTGTTCGTAGAGGGCGTTTTTCACCCTATCTTCCTGTAGACCACCCAGACATCAAAGAGTTCTTAGAAATAGGGACAGAAGGTAACAGTATACAAGAATTAACTCATGGAGTAACCGTTACCAATGATTGGATGCAAAAGATGATAGATGGTGACGAAGAGAAAAGAACTATTTGGGCAAAAGTATTACAATCTAGAGGGGAAATGGGATACCCATATGTTTTCTTTACAGATAATGCGAATGATGGTGCACCAGACGTTTATAAAGGAGACAAACACCCTATTTACGCAAGTAATTTATGTACCGAGATTATGTTACCCACAAATCATAATTGGTCTTTTGTTTGTGTCTTGTCAAGTATTAATTTATTAAATTATGATAAATGGAAAGACACAGATGCCGTAGAAACCCTAGTGTATTTTTTAGATGCAGTGATTACTGAATTTATTGAAAAATTAGAAGTGTATCGGGATTCCACGGATAGGGGAGAACGTCAAACTTTTCTCTTTATGGAAAGAGCTTATAATTTCGCCAAAGAAAATAGAGCTCTAGGACTTGGAGTTTTAGGATGGCACTCCCTTTTGCAATCTAAAATGTTAGCTTTTAATAGTCAAGAAGCTTATAATTTAAATAGTGAAATTTTTAAAACGATAAAAGAACGCTCTAACAAAGCCTCTGTAGAACTTGCAAAACAATTTGGAGAGCCAAAAGTTTTGGAAGGTTATGGACGAAGAAATACAACTTTAAATGCGGTAGCACCCACAACATCATCTGCTTTTATTCTAGGACAAGTATCCCAAGGCATAGAACCTATATGGTCTAATATCTATGTAAAAGATATTGCTAAAATAAAAACGACTATAAAAAATCCGTTTTTACTGGAGCTTTTAAAAGAGAAGGGAATGGATACAAAAGATGTTTGGACAGATATTCGAAAGCATGATGGCTCTGTTCAATTTTTAGATTTTTTAAGCGAAGAAGAAAAAGCTGTGTTTAAAACCTATTCTGAAATAGATCAAATGGACATCATTTATCAAGCCGCTAATAGACAAAATCATATAGATCAAGGACAATCATTAAATATTATTGTACATCCAGATATGCCTGTAAAGGAGATTAATAAAATTCATATTACAGCATGGCAGCTCGGACTAAAATCATTGTATTATCAACACAGTATGAATGCTGCACAAAAATTTAAACAAAAAAAAGAGTGTACAAGTTGTGAAGGCTAATAAACTTTAAGTAAAATATTCTTAACTTTAACGCTGTATAATCAATTTAAATATTGATTAGTAACTGTTAACATAAAAAAAATGAATAAAATTTTTTTAGAGTACATCAAAGAGTTTGAAGACACCCTAAAGTATGTTTTTCATAACAAGTTCGATATAAATCAATTTAGCAAAGAAAGAGGTATACCCGCAGTAGTTTTAAGAGATATTATGTCAAAATCTCCATTGTCTGTCGCTATTCCAGAACATTTTGGAGGTAGAGGAATGAAAGTTCATGAATGTTTAAGAATTTTGTCGGCAGCTTCATATGAATCTCTTCCGTTATCACTAACATTTGGAATAAATATCGCTTTGTTTTTAGAGCCAGTAGCAAAATATGCAAACGAATCTGTTAAAGAAGATATTTTTAAAAGGTTTTTAAACCAACAAAATATGGGTGGCTTAATGATAACCGAACCCAATTACGGTAGTGATGCTTTAGGCATGCAAACCTATAATGAAAAATTAGAGGACAACTATTTAATTAAAGGCACCAAACATTGGCAAGGATTAACAGGAATGGCCGATTATTGGCTGATTACATCACGTCAAAAAAACAGCAATGGTGGATTAAATAGAGATATCGATTTCTTTATCTGTGATGTTACTCAAGATAACCAACAAATAAATGTAACGGAATACTATAGTAACCTAGGACTTTATATGATCCCTTACGGGAAAAATGAAATTGATATACAAATTCCATCAAAATTTAAACTAGAGCCTGAAACTTCTGGGATTAAAATGATGTTAGACATTTTACATAGAAGTAGAATGCAATTCCCTGGAATGGCTATTGGCTTTATAAAAAGACTGTTAGACGAATCTATAAAACATTGTAATAAACGTATCGTTTCTGGCAAACCTCTTATTGAATTAGACCAAATACAATATCAAATATCAAAAATTCAAAGTGCACATACAATTGCATCTGCCATGTGCTTTAGGAGTAGTTCTAATAGTGGTATAGAAATAGATCTTTCTAATAATGGAATAGAGGCTAATACTATGAAAGCTTTTATTACTGACTTAATGCAAGAATCCGCACAAACAACAACTCAATTATTTGGATCTCAAGGATTCAAAACAGAAAATATTGGAGGGAGAGGTATCATGGACAGTAGGGCTTTCCAAATATTTGAAGGATCTAATGAAATGTTATACACTCAAATTACCGAAATGATTGTTAAATTTATGAAACGTCAAAAGGAATTTAATATTTATAATTTTCTTAAAGACTTTAGCTTAACAAATAAATCTTTTGAATACTTTAAAAAAGATATTCAGTTTAATTTTATCCCTGGAATAAAGCAGAGAAAAATGATTGATTTGGGAAAAATTTTTACCAGAATTATTTCTTTAAATTTCGTTTTAGAATTAGAAGAAAAGGGATTTCAAAAGGATTTAATAGAAAATTGTATTGAATTATTAAGATTAGATGTCACTCAGTTAACCAGTGCTTTTCATACAAAAAACAATGTAAACATAATTGAAGAGCAAGGAGACAATAGCTTATGGTATAACTTTGTATAGGAAACTACCTAGAGGTAAACTTACGGGGCATTTATTTTTAAAACAACCTTAATTATTGTCTTTACTTGGCTCTTTTTCAGAGGAATCAAATTATACAATAAAGACACTCATACTTTATGACAAATGCTCATTCTTTTCACGTTTATAATGCTTCTGCGGGTAGCGGGAAAACTTTCACATTGGTAAAAGAATATCTAAAAATTTTGTTGACATCTGAAAGTGATTATATATTTCAAAACATTCTCGCTATTACTTTTACCAATAAGGCTGCAACCGAAATGAAGGAGCGAGTTTTAGAGAACTTGAGAGCTTTTTCGAATGGGGAATCAAATGATATGTTTGATTTAATTATTAAAGAAAATAAATTAAATTCAGAGAAGCTTCAAGAAAAATCTAGAATAATTTTGGAAAATGTATTGCAAAATTATTCGGCATTTAATATTACAACCATTGACAGTTTTACCCATAAACTAATTAGAACCTTTGCTTATGATTTAGGATTGCCGTTAAATTTCGATGTTGAAATGGATGGATCTAAATTAATTAGTGAGGCAGTTGATGTGTTGATTTCAAAAATAGGAGGCAATAAAGAGCTAACAGATGTTTTAGTTTCTTTTTCTCTTCAAAAAGTGGAAGATGATAAAGCATGGGATATTTCTAAAGAATTAAATAGCATTGCATCTATTTTATTGAACGAGACAGATGCAAATCATGTTCAAAAGCTTCAATTAAAAAAAATAGCTCATTTTAAAGAAATAGAAAAACTTTTAAAAGTTAAAAAAAAGGAAATAGAAAAACTTTTTAAAAAAAACGGAAATAAAGGACTTACATTAATAGAAAATGCAGGTTTAGAGCCAAAGAATTTCCCTTACGCTACGTTGCCAAAGCATTTTGTGAATTTCACCAATTTAGCAAAACTAAAATATGATAATATTAAATTTGATGGTGCTCGTCATAAAAACATTGCAGAAGCAGTGTTTTATTCGAAATCTGCAAAACCAAATATTAAAAGTTCAATAGATGCTATTGGTCCAGAATTATTGAATATATATCAAGAGGGAAAGGTATTATATAACAAACATCATGGAGATTATTTGCTAATTGATATGGTGCTAAAAAGCATCATTCCTTTAGCCGTATTGAATCATATACAAAAGGAATTAAATGAAATCAAAGAGCAGAACTCTATTTGCTTGAGTGCAGAGTTTAATTCTATGATCAGTGAAAAGATTAAAAACGAACCCGCTCCTTTTATTTATGAACGAATAGGAGAGAGATTCAAACATTTTTTTATTGATGAAATGCAGGATACCTCATCTTTGCAGTGGCAAAATTTAATTCCGTTAATAAATAATACACTTTCTCAAGAAGGTGGTAGTTTGATGCTAGTAGGAGATGCAAAGCAAGCAATCTACAGATGGAGAGGAGGAAAAGCAGAGCAGTTTATCGATTTGTCTTTAGAAGAGAAAAATATTGCAAGCAACCCTTTTTATGTGGAGAAGAAATTAGAAAATTTGGCTACAAATTTTAGGAGTTTTAGTGAAGTGATTTTATTTAATAATAAGTTTTTTTCACATATAGCGAGCTTTTTAAACAATCCTACGTACAAGGATTTATATGAAAGAGGAAACAAGCAAGGGTTGAATAAAAACATAGGGGGTTATGTACAGCTAGATTTTTTAGATCGTTCTGAACTATCTAAAGAAGAAAAAGAAATTTCATATCCAGCTAAAGTATTAGAAATTGTTCAAGGTCTTGATGCTAATTTCAAAAGAAATGATGTTTGTATAATTGTTCGTACCAAAAAAGACGGAATCGCAGTTGCGAATTACCTTACAGAAAATGGGGTTGATATTATTTCCTCAGAAACTTTATTGTTACAAAACAGTTTAAAAGTACAGTTTGTTATCAATCTCTTGACATATATTCAAAACCCTCTAAATATAAATGCGAAGTTTAAGACGTTAAACTATCTCAAAAATTTTATTAATATTGGATTTTCTGAACATTTGTTTTATACTCAATTGTTAGAATTAGAAACAGAGGAGTTTTTTAAAGCTCTACAGGTCTTTGGGATTGTTTTTGAATATCCTGTTTTTTTAAAAATGCCTTTTTATGAAAGTATTGAGTATTTAATACGTTCGTATAAGTTACTTTCTAAAACAGATGCCTATGTACAGTTTTTTCTAGATTTTATTTTAGATTTTCAACGAAAAAACCATCATGACTTATCTGCTTTTTTATTAGAATGGGAACAAAAAAAAGGCAAGTTGAGTATTGCTGTCTCTGAAGGTGTTGATGCAGTTAGAATAATGACAATACATAAGTCTAAAGGTCTTGAGTTTCCAGTAGTTGTTTTTCCTTGTGATAGAGATGTTTCAAAAGAATTAAATCCAACTGTTTGGTATGATGATTTAGATCAATCTGTTTTTGGAGGTTTGTCAACTTCCATGATTTCTTGTGCAAAAAGAATAACCTATATAGGTGAAAAGGGGGAAGAAATATATGATAGAAGACAATCTGAATTGACTTTGGATAATTTTAATTTACTGTATGTGTCATTAACTAGAGCAGTAGAGCAATTGTATATTGTTACAGAATATCAGATAAATAAGAAAACCGGCATTGAAAACACCCATTTATTTTCAGGATTGTTTATCAATTATTTAAAGTCTATTGGAAACGAAAAAACATGGGAGCTTGGAAAGTTATCTTATTCATTTGGACAGAAAAACAGGTTTCTACCAATGAAAAAAAAGAAAGAAAGTGAATCCGTAGAAATACAAAAAAAATTTATTTCTAGTCCATGGGAAAGTCATGAAATTAAAATCGTTTCAAATTCCTCAAAACATTGGGGAAAGCAGCATGAGCAAGCAGTGAATTATGGACTGTTAATTCATGAAATGCTTTCTAAGATTATTACAGAAAAAGATATGGCATCAGTAATTGACTTATATGTAAATTCTGGGTTGGTTTTAACAAAAGATATTGAGCCTATTAGAACTAAATTAGAAAAGGTAATCCATCATAAAGAATTAAATAAATATTTCCAAAAAGGGTATGAAATTTATAATGAACGTGAGATAATTGATAAGAATAAGAATGTTCTAATTCCAGATCGATTGATGATAAACGGAAAAGAAGTTGTAATTATTGATTTTAAGACAGGTAAAAAATTGAATAAGTACAAAGCTCAAGTTGATGGATATGCGACTGTATTAAAGGAAATTGGCTATAAAATATCAGGAAAATACTGTGTTTATATTGATAAAAACATAATTGTTGATTCTTTGGATTAACACTTGTAAATTTTTTAGTAAAAAACACCATTTTTACCTATATTGTTTTAAGTTTGCAATTATTAAAACGAAACGATTATGAAAAAAATTAAAATTGGAATTATTTGTATGTTATTTTTAATTGTTGGGTCTCTGCAGGCTCAAGATGAAAATAATAAATGGGCGTTGAGCTTTGGTGTTAATGCAGTAGACATTAACAATGGAGGAACAAATGATATTGGTCATTCGCTTGAAGATTATGTCGGTACTAGTGACTGGAATATACTTCCTGCAATTACTACAATATCTGCTTCTAGATATTTAAATTATGGATTGAGTGTTAAAGTTACAGGGTCTTTAAATAAGATTGATGAAGCTCCAAAAGGAGATGTAGATGGACTTTCTTTTTTTAGCTTAAGTGCTGCTGCTGTATATGACTTAAACTCTTGGTTTGGAGAAACAGGATGGTTTGATCCTTATGTTCAATTTGGATTAGGAGGTACTTGGATTGATGATAGTAGTTCTTTTATAATCAGACCAGGTCTTGGATTTAATACATGGTTTAATGAAAATATTGGATTGAATTTTGATTCGAGCTTTAGCTATGCAACGTCTGAATTTACTGAGGTTGCCGCAAGTAATTATTTTCAACATTCTGTAAGTTTGATTCTTAAATTTGGTGGACCAACTAAAAAAGACACTGATGGAGACGGTATACCAGATGAAGATGACGATTGTCCAAATGAAGCAGGTCCTATTGAAAATAACGGATGTCCTTGGCCAGATACTGATGGTGATGGTGTGCTTGACAAAGATGATGATTGTCCGAATGTAGCAGGTCCTATTGAAAATAACGGATGTCCTTGGCCAGATATGGATAATGATGGAGTCCCAGACAAAGATGATAAATGTCCTAAAGTTAAAGGAACAATTGAAAACCAAGGTTGTCCTGAAATTACTAAAACTCAGATTAAAAAAATAGGAGAGTTTTCTAAAAAAATTAGTTTTAATACTGGAAAAGTAACCCTTAAAACAGGTGTTTCTGATAAATTAGATGGTCTTGCAAAAGTTATGGCACAGTATCCAACAACAACGTTTCATATAAACGGTTATACGGATAGTACGGGTTCTAAAGCAAAAAATTTAGAAATATCTAAATTAAGAGCGAAAACAGTAAAAGACTATTTGGTATCTAAGGGAATCAAAAAAAGCCAATTAAAGTCTTACGGTTATGGAATTGAAAGCCCTATAGACACTAACAAGACTGCTTCAGGAAGAAAAGCAAATAGAAGAGTTGAGATTATTGCTCAATAATTTTATAAAACTTGTTAAGTAATTGATGATTTAAACTCATTGGAAATCCAAAATGGTTTAGACCATATTAATAATATTAGATTAGCCGTTTTCAAATTTTTGGAAACGGCTAATTTTTTTATATTCGTATATGAAAACTTTTTTATCAGAAGTAGTAAATTCTATATTAGGGAGTGCTACACAATTGTCAAATACCATTTGTGTTTTACCCAGTGAAAGAGCTGGTGTATTTTTAAAGGAGGAGTTTAAAAAGCAGATAGATCAAACTACTTTTTTACCAAAGGTTGTCAGTATTGAAAAATTTATAGAATCGATATCTGGTTATCATAAGATGGAATCAGTTCCTTTGTTATTTGAGTTTTATAAAGTTTATTTAGAAGTAGAACAAAGCAACCCTGAAAGTTTCGACGTTTTTTCACAATGGGCGAGTATTGCAATCCAAGATTTTAACGAGATCGATAGACATTTAGTAGATGCAGAAGATCTATTTTCTTATTTAAGAGATATTAAAAGGATAGAATCGTGGGATTTAGAAAGTCCAGATTCTGCTTCTAAAATGGTTCTAAATCACCTTGGTTTTATGGAGAATCTTGGAAATTATTATTTTTCATTTTATAAACATCTAAAAAAAACTAAAAAAGGACATCAAGGGTTTTTGTATCGAGAAGCGGCTGGTAATGTTAAAGATTTTATAGTAGAACACAAGAATAAACAGATTGTATTAATCGGATTTAATGCCCTGAACAAAGCAGAAGAGATGATTTTTAAAACTCTATTGGATAGTGGAATTTCAAAAATATATTGGGATTCTGATGAGTATTATGTAAATTCTAAAAAAGAAGCAGGTGTTTTTCTAAGGAAATATAAAACGGAATGGTCTTATTTTAAGAAGAATACTTTTAACAGTGTTGCAAATAACTTTTCTGCTCAAAAAGAAATATTTGAAATCGCTACTTCTAAAAATGTTACACAAATAAAAGGGGTAGGTGAATTGCTTTCTACTATGAAAAGTAATGAGAAGACAGCATTGGTATTGGCCGATGAATCATTATTGTCTCTTACGTTAAACTCATTACCTGAAAATGTTGATAAACTGAATATTACGATGGGTTATCTTTTAAAAGATATGCCTATTTCTGGGTTTTTCGAGACCTTGTTCGAACTGTATTTGAATCAAATTAAACTTGATAAAGTAAATGAGAATCAGTTTTATTATAAAGATGTTTTCCGAATAATTGAACATCCGTTCTTATTTAAATTATTTCCTGTTTCGTCTGAGTTGTCACTATTCAAACAGGAATTGATAACAAATAATCAAGTGTTTATTTCTGTTTCATTTATAGAAAAAATGGTTTCCAAATTTGAGAACCTAAAGGCTCTTCAGATGATATTTAAAATGTCTCATCAAGTAGAGGTTTTTATTGTATCTATAATTGAAATAATAAATCTTCAAAAAGAAAATTTTGAAGGAGTTGAAAAAGAATGCCTGTTTCGGTTTTATAACCTATTTATTCAATTGCAGAATTTAAACGGAAACTATAAACATATTCGAAGTATTAAAACATTAAAAGTAATATACAAACAGTTGGTGACTACTGAAAAATTATCTTTTCAAGGAGAACCTTTAAGTGGACTGCAATTAATGGGGATGTTAGAAACACGTGTTTTGGATTTTGAAACTGTGATTATTACCTCTATGAATGAAGGAATTTTACCCGCCGGGAAATCAGAAAATTCTTTTATTCCATTTGATGTAAAACAGCAATATAACCTTCCTACATATCAAGAAAAGGATGCAATTTTTTCTTATCATTTTTATAGGTTGATTCAACGTGCAAAACAGGTATATTTATTTTATAATACTGAAACAGATGAATATGGTGCAGGTGAAAAAAGCAGGTTTTTAACTCAATTAGAAATTGATGGAGTAAAAACGACTAAAAAAACAATTGCTCCCATGCTGGTTTCTGTAGACAAACCTGATTTGGTGATAGAAAAAACCGATGAAATTATTGCTGTATTGAAAAATATTGCAGAAAAAGGCTTTTCTCCTTCTGCCTTATCTAAGTATATAGAGGATCCTATTTCTTATTATAAAAGATATGTATTACATATTAAAGATCTAGATGAGGTAGAGGAAACGGTTGCTGCAAATACAATGGGAACTGTAATACACGATGTTTTAGAAGGATTCTATAAACCTTATTTAGGCCAGTTCTTAAAGGTGGAAGATGTAAAGTTGATGATTTCTAATCTGGAAGATAAAACTACCTTAAGTTTTAAAAAATTCTTTGTCAACGGCGATATTTATTCAGGTAAGAATAAATTGATTTTCGAGGTTTCAAAAGATTTTGTCTTTAGGTTTTTACAGTCGGAATTAAAATTATTAGAATCGGGCAGTGTTTTAAAAATTCTCGGAACAGAAACTGAGTATTACACAGAAATAGATGTGGCTGGGCTCGATTTTAAAGTTAAACTACATGGTTCAGTTGATAGAATTGATGAATTAGATGGCATATTGAGAATTGTAGATTATAAAACAGGGAAAGTTGAGCAAAGTGAATTGAGATTGCCTGATTTTGATTTAATTCCTACAGACTATAAATACACAAAAGCGATGCAAGTTTTATTGTATGCTTTCTTGTATACTAGGAATAACAAGCATAATTTTGAAAACTCATTAGAGTCGGGGATATTTTCTTTTAAAAACAGGAAAGCAGGGTTTTTAAAAATGAATTTTTCAACAGGTAGAGGAGCGATGGATTCTAATGTTACCGAAGAAAGAATAGATGAATTTATAGATGTGATTAGAAATTTGATTTTAGAAATTTTTAATAAAAATGTACCTTTTAAAGAAAATAAAGAAAGACCCTTTCAATAGATGAAACAGAAAAATATTAGTATCGAAGGAATACATGGCAAACCGATTTTGTTAGATGTCTGTTATTCACAGAACAATAAGAAAAAACCATTAGTTGTTTTTTGTCATGGCTACAAAGGTTATAAAGACTGGGGAGCATTTGACTTGATGTCAGAAATGTTTACGGACAGTGAATTGTTTTTAGTGAAATTTAATTTTTCCCATAATGGAGGAACAGTAGAAGATCCTATTGATTTTCCTGACTTAGAATCTTTTGGTCAAAATAATTACTCGATAGAGCAAGATGATTTGGATTCGGTATTAAATTGGATATTGAGTGAGTCGAAATATTCAAAGGATATTGATCCTAATAAAGTTATTTTAATCGGTCACTCCAGAGGAGGAGGAGCTGTTATTTTAAAAGCAGGACAGGACCCTAGAATTAGTAAATTAATTACATGGGCTTCTGTCTCTGATTATAAATCGAAGTTTCCTGAAGGGGCTATTTTAGAGAACTGGAAGAAAGAAGGAGTGACTTATATAGAAAATGCTAGAACATTGCAACAAATGCCTCATGATATCCAATTTTACCATAATTTTGTTGAAAATGAAGACAAATTAACAATTAGGAAAGCTGCAGAAAATTTAAACATACCTCATTTGATTATTCATGGAACGGAAGATACTACGGTAACATTGGAAGAAGCGAAGAATATTCATGCTTGGAGTGCGAATAGCGAATTGTTTTTAATTACAAAAGGGAATCATGGATTTGGGGCGAAACAACCATGGGAAGACAAGGAATTACCTAAAGATTTTAAGACGGTTTTAGAAAAGACAATTTCTTTTATCAAATAGATCCATGAATACAACTCAACGAGTAGGGTTTAAGCACATTAATAGATTAGCTATACCTTCTATTATTGCAGGTATTTCTGAGCCTCTTTTGTCAATTGTCGATACCGCTGTCATAGGAAATGTTGAAGTAAATGCGATTGAGGCTTTGGCGGCCGTTGGGATTGCTGGTTCTTTTATTTCGGCAATTGTGTGGGTAATTGGTCAAACAAGAGCTGCTATTTCAGCAATTGTTGCTGAATATGTAGGAAAGGAGAAGCTCGATAAGATTATTTCCCTGCCAGCTCAAATGATCGCGATTAATATTACCTTAAGTATTGTCTTATATTTGATGACTACTTTATTTACAAAAGAAATTTTCGAATTATATAATGCCTCAGATTTAGTCCTTGATTATTCTGTACGTTATTATGAAATTAGAGCTTTGGGTTTGCCGTTTTCTATATTTGTATTTACGGTAATGGGAGTTTTTACGGGTTTACAGAACACCTTAATTCCTATGCTGATTAGTATATCTGGCGCATTAGTAAATGTCGGTTTAGATTTTTTATTGGTGTATGGTATAGTTGGGATTTTAGAACCAATGCATGTGGAAGGAGCTGCTTATGCCAGTGTAATTGCTCAGGGAGTGATGGCACTCTTGGCTTTGGTGTTTTATTTGAAAAAAACTCCTTTTAAGTTGTTCTCATTTACGTCAGTCCATTTTGAAATAAAAAAACTAATACTCGTGAGTATTAACTTATTTGTACGTGCTTTAGCGCTACATATAGCATTGTATTTGGCAAATTCTTATGCTACGGATTATGGAAAAGAATATATAGCAGCCCAGACTATTTGTTTTCAAATTTGGCTATTCTTTGCTTTTGTTGTGGATGGTTATGCAAGTGTTGGAAGTATTATATCCGGCAAGTTAAAAGGGGCAGGAGCTATTGGAAGTCTGAAATATTTAGTCAAGGATTTGAATAAATATGGAGTAATTGTCGCCTCCTTTTTGATGTGTTTATGTTTTGTATATTATAATAAAATTGGTGTAATTTTTACTACAGACCCAAAAGTCTTAGATGTTTTTTATTCGGTGTTTTGGATTGTGATTGTAACCCAACCATTAAATGCAGTTGCTTTTGTCTATGATGGAATTTTTAAAGGCTTAGCAGAGGTAATCGTTCTTAGGAATACTGTAGTAATAGCAACATTTTTAGGCTTTGTTCCTGCTTTGTTAATTTCAGATTATTTTGATTTGAAATTGACGGGAATTTGGATGGCTTTTACTGTGTGGATGTTATTTCGATCTGGGATTTTATTTGTCTATTTTAGAAATAATGTGGAAGTAATCCTAAAAAGATAAGGATGCTAAATTAAAAGTATCAAGACCGTTACAGCGAACTTTAATTAACATAACTCCTCTTCTCGAATATCCTTTAATAGCAACTGTAAAGAAGTTATACCGTTCCAGTAATTTTCTCCAACATTAAAAGCTGCCTCAAATGATTTTCCTGATTTAACCATAGAAAATTTATCTCCCAATCCAAACCCGATAGAATTGTAAGTTTTACTATCTGCTCCTGAGAAAATATTTAATTTCAAATGGGACTGATCACTCCCAACACGTTTCCCATATCCATTATCTCTCAACCCTCTAGCCATAAAGACAGGATGCATATTATGTGGACCAAAAGGAGCCATCTGATTTATAATTCTATAAAACTTCGGTGTAATCTCTGACAAAAACAGCTCTGTATCTATTTGTACTTCAGGAGTTCTTAAAGCTTCTGGAATACTATTTTTAACCACCTCTTCAAACTTGGCTTTGAACTTGTGGTAATTTTCTAATTTTAAAGTCAATCCTGCAGCATATTTATGTCCTCCAAACTGTTCTATAAACTCCGCACACTCATATAAAGCATCGTACACATCAAAACCTTTGACAGATCTAGCCGAAGCGGCTAATTTATCTCCTGACTTTGTAAATACTAATGTAGGGCGATAATGTGTTTCTATCAACCTAGAAGCTACAATACCTATAACACCCTTATGCCAATCTTCTTGATAAACCACACTGGTATAATTATCTTCTTCTTTATTTTCTATGATTTGAGCTAAGGCTTCTTCTGTGATTTTTTTATCTAGTTTTTTTCTATCTACATTGTTTTTTTCGATGGCAGCAGCAAAGTCAATAGCTTTGACTAAATTCTTTTCAGATAATAATTCTACGGCATTTAAACCGTGTTTCATTCTACCAGCGGCATTGATTCTAGGTGCAATTACAAAAACAACATCAGTAATAGTCAGTTGTTTTTTATCTAGTTGCTGAATGATTGCTTTTATTCCTGATCTAGGATTCGCATTGATTACCTTTAATCCATGGTATGCCAATATTCTATTCTCACCTGTCATGGGTACAATATCTGCAGCAATCGCAGTTGCAACCAAATCTAAATAAGGTATTAACTCTTCAAAATCTTGTCCTTTTTTTATTGCCAAAGCCTGAATCAACTTAAATCCAACCCCACAACCACATAACTCATCATAAGGATATTTACAATCCTCTCTTTTCGGGTCTAACACTGCCACTGCTTCAGGAATTTTATCACCAGGTCTATGGTGATCACAAATAATAAAATCGATTCCTTTTTTCTTTGCATAAGCCACTTTATTGATGGCTTTGATTCCACAATCTAGGGCAATAATTAAAGTAATGTCATTGTCACTAGCAAAATCTATTCCCATATAAGACACTCCATAACCTTCTTTATATCGGTCAGGAATATATGTTGTTACCTGTTTATAATCTGTAAGTAAATAAGAATACATCAAAGCGACAGCCGTAGTACCATCAACATCATAATCGCCATATACCATAATATTTTCTTGTTTAGAAAATGCCAGTTGTATTCGATCCACGGCCAACACCATGTCTTTCATTAAAAACGGATCGTGTAGATTGACTAAATTAGGTCTGAAAAAAGATTTAGCCTCTTCAAAAGTTTCGATTCCACGTTGCACCAACAACTTTGCAACAGGAATTTCCACACCAAGGGTTGTTGCCAATTCTTTTACCTTTTGTAAATCTGGGTTGGTTTTTATTTTCCAGCGCATTGTTTTTATCTTATTGTTTCTTTTTCTAAGCTATCTGAAGTTCCTAATGATACCTTATCCTAAAATAGCGATAGACTATTTACAAATTAAAGATAATAATTTTAAGTTCTACCTTTTGTTTTTATAAGATTTAATATTTTGCTGTTAAATATGCAAAATATTCTAGAGCAACTTTCTATTTCTTTCATTAATACGAATTTAATGAGTCATTTGAATGTCAAAATAGTATAATTCTTGATTTAACATAGATTCCCCCTTTTGGTTGATAATAAATACTAGACCTGTGAATGGATAATAATTTACATTGGTTTTGGAGACTTAGTCTTGGATAAGTTTTATCTATCTTTTGTCTCTTTTCTGTAGAACAATTTCGCCAAGACATTTTTTAAAAAAACAATCTCAACCTGAAGTTGTCCTATTCTTTTAACGTTTCTAAAACTATTTTGGTTTTGAAACTTGTGCTGAATTTGTTTACAAGGATTTAGTTCTGGTATATAGGGAGGGTATTCTTAAGAGAAAAATATTGTCAGGTATTTCAATATTTTTAGTTGAATGAAAACCAGCGTTATCAATGATGACTATTTTATATTCATTAGGTTTATATTTAGAGAATTAATTTCTGTATATCCATAATTAGTCATACGATGTAATATTGGCAATAACAAGCCTATCAAATATTTTTTCTCCAAAATACCATCTATTGAGTTTGTATATAAATTCATTGAGGTACAATTGCAAGCTTGGATTCAAGGTTCTAACGCAACAAGTCGTTGCTGATTATTAAAGATACTAAGCGACGTTTTTCGTTTCAAAATCCACCATTTTTTGAGAGGTATTATAGTGAATAATTTCTTGGTCTATTGTTTAATTTTCTTTTATTTCATTGAAATTAGTTCCTTTTGGGAGATGGTGCATTAGACAGCCTAACGGTTAGTGTAAAATGCATTTTTACACTGTGTTAGCAAACGTCTGGCTCTATTTTCAATATATTGTCTTTTCGATACAGGTGATTTATTAGGATAGTTTTCAGTTATTGATAGATAGAGTTCATCATTATGTGGAATATTTAATTCATATTGAAACAAAGCCTTATATCTTTTGGCGGTATCTCTATCCATTTGAAATGCAATTAATGGGATGTTTCCAATCATAGAAGCAGTAATTGCAAACGTGGAAAACTTAGAACACATGTATATCTCTGTGCATAATGAGAGTGAGAAAAAATCGACATACTCATTTTTAATGCTATCATCATAAACAGGGTTTATAACAGTTATATCACTATTTAAATTATCAATAAAAATCTCACGACTTCTAGGATCATCTGCACAAACAAAAATGTATTTTGGGAACTTCTTGTTTATTGTTTCAATTGCTTTTTCTAAATAAGAAAAGAATTCTTCTTTGTTTTTCATGAAGTGAGGGTGGTCATTATTATTAATTCTATCTGATCCACGTATATGAACTCCTATAGGTTTTATTTCATTTTCGAAATGAATTTTAAAAGTTGGATTGATATTTTTCGCAGACCTTAATATTTCATCCTGAGTGAGTAGGTTTAATTCTAATTCATTTAAAGTTTTAATTGGGATATTTTTATTGCTCTCTTTTGATATTTTTACATTTTCAGAGGTGAAATTAATATCGTATCTCCTGTTTTTAAATTTATTATTCCAAATATAATTGAAACATTGATTTTCCTTGGAGGAAAATGCACTAACTAATATTATTTCCTCCATCCTATTTCCAAGACCATCTGGTCTACCTAAAATATTAAAGTCTGTCATTTTTATATATGTTTGCTAATGGTTTTGTATAAGATTAGTGTGGGGTTGGAAATCGATAGATTTTCAGACAAGCACTAAGCTTAGACTTGTTTTTGGTTTTGTTTCTTGTCGAGATAAAAATAACAAATAAGTTTAAGCGGACATAATAAACAAACACAAAACTTTAAATTTAGTACTCAAAACCCCACATTAAAAGACCGTTGCATAATGCTCTCTTCATTCATATTTCACACAAAAACAAAACCATAGCGGTGCTATGCTTCTATTTTTATTGCCATATCTGAATAAAAAATATTCCAAATCATTAGTGTGTCATTTAAAAATAAAATTGGTATTAGAGATAAAAAAATCGTACAGCCACAGGCTACAAAGTTATCGGCAGCAATAAACGACCAAGTAAAATGATTATTCCTGATTATCAAAGATGATCTATACTAACTTTTAAATATATAAAGATTCCATTTTCTCAATAATTCTATCGAGTGCTAAATTCCCAACACTTCCAATATGCGTATGATTCACATCTAAATTGGGTTTAAATTCACCATTTTGAATTTTAGCTCCTACAATTTTATAAGCATCTCTAAAAGGTGTTCCTGCCTGTACTAATGCATTTACCTCTTCTACACTAAATATATATTTATACTTATCGTCAGAAACAATATTTTCTGTAATAATAATATTACCTAAAGAAAATACCATCATATCTAAACAAGATTTCAAGGTAGAAACTGATGGAATCAAACCTTCTTTTACCAATTGTAAATCTCTATGATATCCACTTGGTAAATTATTTGTAATCAGAGTCAACTCATATGGCAAGGCTTGTAATTTATTACATTTACCACGAATCAATTCAAAAACATCAGGGTTTTTTTTATGAGGCATGATACTTGAACCTGTTGTCAATTCATCAGGAAATGTTACAAAACCAAAATTCTGACTCATATACAAACAAATATCCATACTCATTTTGGCCAAAGTTGCAGAGACACTAGCTATAGCGAAAGAAATAGATTTTTCTAACTTACCTCTTCCCATTTGAGCTGCTACAGAATTCACTTTTAAAGTAGAAAACCCTAATTCTTCAGTTGTCATTTCTCTATCAATCGGAAAAGAAGAACCATAGCCTGCAGCTGAACCCAGTGGGTTTTGATCTGCAACTTTATAAGCTGCGTCTAAGAAATAAACATCGTCAATCAAAGTTTCTGCATAGGCAGAAAACCACAGTCCAAAAGAAGAAGGCATTGCAACTTGTAAATGTGTATACCCTGGTAATAAGTGATTTTTATATTTCTCAGCTAATTCAATCAACAAATCGAACAATTTTTTAACCCACTCTTTTAAATCTAAAATTGCATCTTTAGAATACAAATGCACATCTAATAAAACCTGATCATTTCGAGAACGTGCGGTATGAATTTTCTTACCTGCATCTCCCAATTTTTCTGTCAACAACCACTCTACCTTAGAGTGTACATCTTCAAAAGTATCTTCAATCGTAAAAGTTCCATCTTCTACAGTTTTCAGAATATTATTTAATTCTAAAATCAATCCTTTCAGTTCTTCGTCAGTAATTGTCCCAATAGAATTCAACATTCTAGACTGTGCAATATTACCTAATACATCGTATTTAGCCAATTGTAAATCTAATTCTCTATCGTTTCCTACCGTAAAAATGTCAATTTTTTTATCCGTCGTATATCCTTTATCCCAAAGTTTCATATCTGTACTTTTTGTATTGCCACAAAGATACTGTTTTCACCGCTAAAGAGAAATGTAGAAGAGCTATATTGTATAGCGGTTTGGGTAACTAATTAATCGTTGAAGTGTTGAAACAGATTTATACTCTTACCGTCAGAGATAGCAAAAAAGTAATTAAACAATCTCGGTTAAAATTTTAATATAAAACGCTACACCATCAAATACTTCTTGCACATAAATAAATTCATCTGCCGAATGAGATCTTAAAGAATCTCCCGGTCCTAATTTAACAGATTGGCAATTCAGTCGACATTGATCTGATAAGGTAGGAGAGCCATAGGTTTTCTTTCCTAACTTTAAACCGGCTTTTACAAACTCATGGTTCGGATCTATAAAAGACGAGTTCAATCGCAATGATCGTGGTACTACTTTACAGTCAGTATTTTCAGCAATAATAGTTGCTATTTCTTGATTTGAATAGGCATCTGTAACTCTACAATCCACCACAAAATTTAATTCAGATGGGACTACATTATGTTGTTTTCCAGCATTGATTTGAGAAACTGTCATTTTAACCATCCCTAAAGAGTCTGAGATCCTTGGGAATTCATAAGAATTGATCCAATTCAAATCTTTTAAAGCCATAAAAATAGGATTCTGATCGTTTGGAATATGAGCTGAATGCCCAGGAGTTCCAGTGATTTTCCCATCAAGTACCACCAAACCTTTTTCTGCGATTGCCAAATCCAATAAAGTGGGTTCCCCTACGATGGCAAAATCTATTTTGGGTAAAATCGGCTGCATATAAGCAATTCCATTTTCGCCAGAAATCTCCTCTTCTGATGTTGCGGCTATTACAAAATTGTATTTTAGATTTTCTTTGTCATAAAAACTCACAAAAGCAGCGATCAAGCCAACCAAACAACCTCCTGCATCGTTAGATCCTAATCCGTATAATTTTCCGTCTTCTATTTGTGCTTCAAAAGGATCTCTAGTATATGCAGCATTTGGTTTTACAGTATCGTGATGTGAATTTAATAAAATAGTGGGTTTCGACTTATCAAAATATTTATTGACGGCCCAGATATTGTCTAGATCTCTTTTCACTTCAATTCCTTTGTTTTGAAACCAATTAAATAACAATTCTGCCGTTGGCTGCTCTTCTCTAGAAAAAGATTGAATCTTTATTAAAGATTGTAATAACTCTAATGCTTCGTTTTGTAATTTTTCTAACATAATCTTATTGGATCGTATTTATTTTCGATACTATTTTTTACGTTTCACTTCAAAAATCACTCAAGGTAATTGATATTTCTACAATGTCAATGTAGTAAATAATTGTTTTTTGTTTATGATCACTGTTGGATTCCCAATAATTACTTCTAATACTCCTTTTTGTAAAGCATCAAAACAATTTTCCATTTTAGGCAACATGCCATCCGCAATAATTTCCTGCTCTTTTAATTGCTTATATTTTTCTGAATTGATATCTGTAATCACAGATTCATCATCATTAACAGAAGTCAATACCCCGTTTTTCTCAAAAGTATAGATCAAAGAAACATCGTATAAATCTGACATCCCAACGGCAATTTCGGAAGCTATAGTATCAGCATTTGTATTTAATAACTGTCCTTTCCCATCATGTGTTATGGCACAAAAAACAGGAGTCATTCCTCCTTTGATAAAAGTAGCAATATTTGTTTCGTTGATACCATCAACATCACCTGCAAAACCATAATCCACATCTTTTACGATACGTTTATGCGCTTGAATAGAATTACCATCAGCACCAGACAAGCCCAATGCATTGCAATTAAATTTTTGCAAAGTAGCTGTTATATTTTTATTTAAAAGCCCTGCATACACCATCGTTACAATTTCCAAAGTAGTCGTATCTGTAACCCTTCTTCCGTTGATTATTGTAGCTTCTATACCAAGATCTGCAGCCAACTGGGTAGCTCTTTTCCCTCCTCCGTGCACCAATATTTTATTCCCTTCTACTTTTGAAAAGTTCAATAAAAAGCCCAGTAAAGCCTCAGGGTTATTAATTACATTTCCTCCTACCTTTACGATTGTCAATTTTTCTTTCATTTCCTTCGTTTTTAGCTTTAGCCATTAACTATTAGCAAAAAGCCAACAACTAAGAGTTTTATAAATTCTCCAATATTTTCTTTAAGACTATTTGAGCTGCGTACGTTCTATTATTCGCTTGTTTAATAACAATTGAATTTTCTGAATCAATAACCTCATCTGCAACAACAACATTTCTACGAACGGGCAAACAGTGCATAAATTTCGCATTGTCTGTAACGGCCATCTTATCCGCAGAAATCATCCAATCTTTGTTGGTACAAACTACTTTTCCGTAATCCTTATAAGACGACCAATTTTTTGTGTAAATAAAATCTGCTCCCTCAAAAGCTTTTTTCTGATCGTATTCTATAGTAGCTCCCTTTGTTTTTTCTGGATTTAACTCATAACCTTTAGGATGTGTAATTACCACTTCAAATTCATCTTCATGAGCCAAAGCCATTTCTGCAAATGAGTTTCCTACAGCATGTGGCAATGCTTTTGGATGTGGAGCCCAAGAAAGCACAACTTTTAATTTCTTTTTAGCTGGCTTATGCTCTTCAATGGTAATGGCATCTGCCAAAGCTTGTAAGGGATGCCCTACAGAAGATTCCATGTTTAAAATAGGCACGCTCGCATATTTTCTAAAGCTTTCTAGAACCTCTTCGGCCTCGTCTTTTGCTTTATCCTCTAAACCAGCAAAAGCACGGATAGCAATGATGTCACAATATTGAGAAATTACCTGAGCTGCTTCTTTAATATGCTCAGATTTCCCTTGATCCATAACCGTGCCATCTTCATATTCTAACTGCCAACCTTCAGAGCCAAAATTCATTACTATCGGCTCCATTCCTAAATTTAACGCTGCCTTTTGTGTACTCAAGCGCGTACGCAAACTATTGTTGAAGAATAACAAACCGATGGTTTTATTTTTTCCTAAATTTTGAAATTGCAAAGGGTTTTTCTTTAATTCAATAGCCTCAGCAACGGCATCTTTAATACTTGGTAAATTGTGAATGGATAAATAATGTTTCATTTTATCGTGTAATTATTGAACTTTGTAATTATAAATTTAAACCTATAACAACTTCTTTAAAGCAGTTATAAAAATATCAATGTCTTGTTTTGTAACGTTCAAAGGAGGTAAAATTCTCAATAAATTTTTATTCATTGCACCTCCTGTAAATATTTTCTCGTCGTAAATTAATTTTTTACGCAACTCACCAACCTCAAAATCAAATTCCAATCCAAGCATCAATCCTTGTCCTTTGATTTGTTTTAAACTGGGGAGATCTGAAGCCTCTTTCTTGAAATATTCAGATATATCATTTACATTTCTTAGCAAATTTTCCTCCTTTATTACATCCAACACAGCAATACCTGCAGCACAGGCTAGATGAGAACCACCAAAAGTAGTACCTAACATTCCATGCCAAGATTTAATATGTTTTGCTATTAATATTCCTCCAATTGGAAAACCGTTTCCCATTCCTTTTGCTAAAGAAATAATATCTGGTTTGATGTCGTGTAATTGATATGCAAAGAATTTACCTGAACGTCCGTAACCAGACTGAACCTCGTCTAAGATTAAGCACACATTTTGTTCTTGTGTCAGCTTTCTAACTGCTTGTAAAAACTCAGTTGTAGGCTCATCTAACCCTCCAACACCTTGAATAGACTCAATAATTACTGCCGTAACATCTCCTTTTTCAATTTCAGATTTCACCGCTTGATAATCATTTAAGGCTAAAATACTTACTGGGTTATGAGAGTTTACTGGAGCGATAATTTTTTTATTATCCGTAACAGAAACTGCTGCCGAAGTACGACCATGAAAACCGTTTTGAAAAGCAATTATCCTGGATTTTTTATTTACAAAAGAAGCTACTTTAATTGCATTTTCGTTTGCCTCTGCACCTGTAGAGCATAAAAACAATTCATAATCTTCACCACAACCAGATAATTCACCTAATTTATCAGACAGTTCATGCTGTAATGGGTTTTGAATAGCATTAGAATAAAAAGCAATTGCACTCAATTGTTTTTCTAATACTTCTTTATAATACGGATGTGTATGTCCGATAGATATCACTCCATGCCCTCCGTATAAATCTAAATATTTTTCATTTTTTTCATCCCATACATAACAGCCTTCAGCTTTCACTGGAGTTACATTATACAATGGATATACATCAAATAATTTCATTTTATATATGCTTTTAGCCTTTAGTTATTTTCTATTGACTGATTATAAATTTTCTAATGTCCAATTTCCAAGAGCTAATTTCTAGAAAGCTGTTCCTTTTAAATGCAAGCCTTCAGTTTCTTCAAAACCATACATTAAGTTCAAGTTCTGAATTGCTTGTCCTGAAGCTCCTTTTAATAAGTTGTCGATCACAGAAGAAATCAATAATTTATCTCCGTGTTTGATTAAAGAAATAGCACATTTATTAGTATTCACTACTTGTTTCATACTTACAGGTACATCCGTGACATGCACAAAAGGCGCGTTTTTATAAAATTCTTTATACAAGTCTTTCGCTTCCTCTAGAGTACCTTCAAACTTTGTATAAATAGAAGCAAAAATTCCACGACTAAAATTTCCTCGGTTAGGAATAAACAACAAATCTCCTGTTTTCGATCCTTGCAACATTTCTAAAGTCTCCCTTATTTCTCCCAAATGCTGGTGAGTAAAAGGTTTGTATACAGAAAAATTATTATCTCTCCATGGAAAATGCGACGTTGACGTAGGAGAAATTCCAGCTCCTGTAGCTCCAGTAGTTGCATTGATATGAATATCATTCCCTAATTTTTTAGCTTTTGCCAATGGCAACAAACCGAACTGAATACAAGTAGCAAAACAACCAGGATTTGCGATATAATTTGCACCTATAATTTCTTCTTTACTAAACTCAGGCAATCCATATACAAAATCTTTCCCTTCAAATTTAGCATCTGCTTTCAAACGGAAATCATTTGATAAATCTATAATTCTAGTCGCATCAGAAAAAGTATTTTTTTGCAAAAAAGCAGTAGAATTACCATGGCCTAAGCACAAAAATAATATATCAACATCTGTATTGATCGTATCTGTAAAACGTTGCTCCGTATCACCTAACAAATCGGTATGCACTGCGTACAATTTATTTCCTGCATTTGAAGTACTGTAAACAAAATCTAAAGAGACTTTAGAGTGGTTGTTTATCAATCTAATCAATTCACCTGCTGTATAACCTGCCCCACCTACTATTCCTGCTTTTATCATAATTTTAGCTTTTTAGCTTTTGGCTCTCAGCCATTAACTCATTTTACATTTATTTTATCAAAGCCAAAGACTAAAAGCCAAAAGCTAAAGGCTCTTTTACACGTCTAATAAATCTTTATTTACATGGTAGAAAATTTTGTTTTGCATCCCGTAAATTTTGATAAATCCTTTTGCGTCTTCTGCAGACCAAGCGTTATTTTCTTCACCATAATCTGCAAAACTAGAAGCCATTAGATCAAACTCAGAATCGATTCCAGTTACCATAAAATGATAAGGGCGTAAAGTTACAAACACATCACCTGTAACAGTTTTTTGAGAATCTTCTAAAAACTTCTCAATATTACGCATCAAAGGCTCTAGATATTGACCATCGTGAAAATAAGTACCATAAGTATTTGCCAATGATTCTTTTGTCAATTGTTGTGCTTTAGACAAAGTGTGCTTTTCTAATAAGTGATGTGCTTTGATAATTACAGTTGCCGCAGCAGCTTCAAATCCAACACGTCCTTTAATTCCAACAATCGTATCTCCTACATGGGTATCTCTACCAATAGCAAAAGCAGAAGCAATAGCCTCTAATTTTAGAATATTATTCACAGGACAGTCTTTTTCACCATTAAAAGCAACAAATTGACCTTTATCAAAAGTCAAAGTTACCTGTTCTTCATCGTTTCTTTTCAACTGACTTGGGTAAGCATATTCGGGTAAAGATTTTTGAGAAGATAAAGTCTCTACACCACCAACAGATGTTCCCCAAATACCCTTATTGATAGAATATTTAGATTTTTCCCAGTTCATATCTACACCGTGTTTTACCAAATAATCAATTTCTACTTGACGCGATAATTTCAAATCACGTATAGGCGTCAGAATTTCTATTTCAGGAGCAATCGTTTGAAAAATCATATCAAAACGAACCTGATCATTTCCTGCTCCAGTACTACCATGAGCAATATATTTTGCACCGATACTTTTTGCATATTTTACAACTTCAATAGATTGAAAAACACGTTCTGCACTTACGGACAATGGGTAAGTATTATTTTTTAACACATTACCATAAACCATGTATTTGATGGCCTTAGAATAATATTCTTCTAAAATATTTTTACTTGTATGAGAGGTTACTCCCATATCATAAGCTTTTTTCTCTACTACTTTTAATTCCTCTTCACTAAAACCTCCCGTGTTTACCAAAACACCGTGTACCTCTAAATTCAATTCGTTGATCAAATACTTCACACAATAAGATGTATCCAATCCTCCACTATATGCTAATACTACTTTATCCATAATATTCTTTTTTAGTTCCTGTTTGTCAAAACGAAAACATTCTTTAATTTTTTATTTAAAAACAAGGCTTGTTTGATTTTTTTTAATCGTGACCAAACTTTTTTATTAAAAGCTCGTCCTTCTTTTTTAGCTTTAGTAGGGTCGTGTAGCATTCCCGTACACAAACACATTTTACGATCATTTCTTGTCAATATATCGTAATTCCGACATGCTTTACAACCATTCCAAAAAGCTTCATCAGAAGTCAATTCAGAAAAGGTAACGGGCTTGTATCCTAGTTCAGCATTAATTTTCATTACCGCCAATCCTGTAGTAATTCCAAATATTTTTGCATTTGGATACATTTTTTTAGAATGCTCAAAAACTTTCTTCTTGATTTTCTTCGCCAATCCTAAATTTCTAAAATTTGGATGAACGATTAATCCTGAATGCACCACATAGGTTTTATTACTCCATGTTTCTATATAACAAAATCCGGCGAACTTACCACTATCAAGCGCTATTACTGCATTCCCACTTTCGATTTTCTTAACAATATATTCAGGAGACCTTTTTGCAATACCCGTACCTCTCACTTTTGCAGAATCGGCTATCGTATCGCAAATCACCTCTGCATACTTGTTATGGGAACTATTTGTTGTTACAATTTTCACTCTAAACTCCTTGTCTTATAATTATTTTTAACACATATTCTTTACACTTCAAAGATGGACTCACCTATCTTTTAATTCAATAATCCCCAAAGGGCGTAGAAAACCTAAAGAATACAAGCGTGCTAAAAGCAGCACAAATATACTCTGAAAAATTTTGTTAAAAAAACGTAAAAAGGATTGCATGATGATTTTAATAAAAGGGTTATAAATAAAACTTTAATTTTAGGCTGAGAACCTAATTCCTTCTATAAAAAAGAAGAAAAATTACGTAGTACCCATGCAGCGATAGCGCCTTACAAGGCGAAATTCTACTTTAGTTTTATAAATACTATTGTTTTTCATCTAGGCAAATGTACAACAATTTTCAATTCCTTGCTAACGCATTAAATCTTCTGTTATTTTACTTTTTATTAACCTAACAAACCGTACTCTATATCAGTTAAGAGACTTACTTTTACATAAAATTTAGAATATATGGATTTCTCGAAAGTAAAATTGGTAGTGACTGATATGGATGGAACTTTATTAAATTCTAAACATGAGGTTAGTGATCGTTTTTTTGAAATTTACAAAGGTTTAAAAGAAAAGAACATTCATTTTGCAGCAGCTAGCGGAAGACAATACCACAGCATTGTCAGCAAACTATTACCTCTTAAGCAAGAAATCACTATCATCGCAGAAAATGGTGCTTTTGCCATGCACGGAGAAAAAGAGTTATTTACCTACACTTTACCTATTGAACGCTTATTAAGCACTATTGACTTTGCGAGAGATATTGAAGGAATTGGAATTATTTTATGCGGTAAAAAGTGTGCTTATATAGAAAAATCAAATCCCGAATTCGCTACTGTTTTTAGTCAATTCTACTCGAATTATAAAATTGTAGAAAGCTTAAACGATGTGAAAGATGATACTTTTTTCAAAGTTGCATTTTATCACCCCGAATGTTCTGAAACTTATATTTTACCAAAAGTAGCGCACCTTTCAAATGAAATGCAAGTGACTGTATCAGGTAAAAACTGGTTAGATGTATCTAATTCAGATGCAAATAAAGGAAATGCACTTACAAAACTACAACAAAAGTTGGGAGTGACACAAGAAGAAACCATGGTCTTTGGAGATTACAACAACGACTTAAAAATGCTTGCGAAAGCAACCTATAGTTTTGCTATGGAAAATGCACACCCCAATGTAAAACAAATAGCGAAATACAAAACCTTAAGCAACGAAGACCGAGGTGTCGATTATATTTTAGAGCAAGTGATACTATAACAGTATCTTTTTCCTAAAATAAAAGACTCTTTACAAGTTTTTACAATACAAAACCTCCCAAGATAATCTCAGTTTTCAGCAACAAAACTACTTTCTTCTCTTTGGTTTTCTTTTCTTAGATCTTGGTTTATCATCAGTGTTTTTTTTACTTTTCTTATCAAACACACTAACAAACTCTTGTTTTCCTTGATTTCGTCTTGCCTTGTTTCCTCTCCTTTTTCCTTTTGGAGAATCTATCGCATCATCAAATGTATTCTTTACATGGAAATCTTTTTTGTTTTTATGAAACTTCGGGTTGTCAGGTAATAAACGATCCGCCAAATCTTTTCGTCCAACTTTTGTTAGAGATTTCCGAATCCAATCTTGATTTTCTTTTTTATACCAAAAGAAAAAACGGTGTTGCTCTTCCTTTTCTTTTTTTGTCTTTGGAGTTTTCATTTCTTCCAAAGTATATGGATGATAACCACTGTAATATATAACTGTTGCTACCGTCATTGGCGTAGGTGTAAAACCTTGAACCTGCTCTAACTTAAAACCCATATCTTTAGTTTCAGCTGCCAAGTTAGCCATATCCTCTAATTCACTTGCAGGATGACTGGATATAAAATAAGGAATCAACTGCAAATTTAATTTTTTGCGTAGGTTGATTTTATCAAACATTTTTTTAAACTGATGAAAATTCGAAAAAGAAGGTTTTCGCATCAATTTTAAAACAGGATCAGAAGTATGTTCTGGAGCCACTTTTAATCTTCCTGAAACATGTTTGGTAAGCACCTCTTCAGTATAGGCTTCTAATTCTTTAGGGTCTGCGTTTTTATTAAATTCAGGCACTAACATATCATATCGAATTCCAGAACCGATAAAAGATTTTTTAATCTTAGGGTGTTTATCTACCGATTGATACAAATCGGTCATTGCAGCATGTGAGGTATCTAGATTTGAACATATCACAGGATTTATACAAGAAGGCGCTACACATTTATCACATATAGACTGAATCTTACCTTTCATCTGATACATATTTGCAGATGGACCACCAATATCAGATAAATAACCTTTAAAGTCAGGCATACCAGCTACCTTATCTACTTCTTTTAAAATAGACTCTTTACTTCTACTGGCAATAAATTTTCCTTGGTGTGCAGATATGGTACAAAAACTACAACCACCAAAACACCCTCGATGTGTGTTGATAGAGAATTTAATCATTTCAAAAGCAGGAATAGGCCCTCTTTTGTTATATTTTGGATGTGGCAAGCGGGTATAAGGCAAATCGAAAGAAGCATCAATTTCTTTTTCAACCATGGTAGGATACGGAGGGTTGATAATGATTGTACTGTCTTGATAACCCTGTAAAATTCTTGCTCCAAAGGCCTTATTAGACTCTTGTTCTATAGTTTTAAAATTTGCCGCAAATGTTTTTTTATCTTTTACACAAGCTTCGTGAGAGCTTAAAATTTTATCTTTCCAGTTTTTATTTACTGGTAAGGCATCTTTTTTAAGTCGGACAATAGAAGTCTGTTTTATGGTTGTTAAAGATTCAAAAGGAACTCCTTTTTGCAATAATGTCACCACCTCTTTTAAAGGCTGTTCTCCCATTCCATAGACCAACATATCTGCACCAGATTCTACCAACATTGAGGGTTTTAATTTATCCTCCCAATAATCATAATGTGTAACACGACGCAATGAAGCCTCAATACCTCCAACTAATACAGGTACATTTGGAAATTTATCTTTTAAAATTCTACTATATACCGAAGCGGCATAATCTGGTCTAAAACCTTTATCTCCATTTGGCGTATAAGCATCCTTATCACGTTGTCTTTTACTAGCAGTATAGTTACTTACCATAGAATCCATTACTCCAGAAGTAACTCCAAAAAAGAGTTTCGGTTTTCCTAGCTTCTCAAAGTCCTGTAAGTTATCATGAACTGATGGTTGTGGAACAATAGCAACTTTTAAACCATAACTTTCTAATAAACGACCAATTACTGCAGGGCCAAAAGAAGGATGATCTACATAAGCATCTCCACTAAAAAGAATAACATCTAATTCTGTCCATCCTCTTAATTTAACTTCCTTATTAGTCGTAGGCAACCAACTTGACAAACGTAATTCTTGCATTTTGCAAAGATACACAATCTATAACACAGAATTATCTACAATAAAATCAATCAATAAATTCTACGCATAGCTTTAACATTCTGCAAAACAACAATTAGCTTTTTATATAGTTTTTGAAAACAGATTTTTCTTAGCTCCACTTTTTTGCAATAACAAATCAAAAGCCATACAAACATTACGAACAAATGGACGAGCATGTTCAGGAACCATCAAACTGGATTCTGAAATCTGTACTAATCCATCTGATTCCATTTCTTTTAACCTCAAAAGCGTCTCTTGCAATTCAACAAACTGCAATTCGTCTGATTCCCACGAAGTTTCAAAATGACACATAATATTTAATATATGCTTTCGAATAATCAAATCTTTTTCAGACAACAAATGTCCTTTGAATACAGGAAAATCACTTGCATTTACTAAGGACTCATATTCTTTTATTGTTTTTACATTTTGCGAAAAACTATACCACGAATCTGCAATAGACGACATCCCCAAACCAACCATCAATTGAGTTTTATTTGCCGAATAGCCCATAAAATTTCGATGTAATTTTTTTTGAACAAACGATTGATATAAAGAATCGGACTCCAGTGCAAAATGATCCATGCCTACCTCTTTATAGCCACAGTCTTCTAATAATTTTTTACCAGATTCGTACAATAATCTTTTTATTTCATTATCAGGCAAATCATTTTCATCAAAACCTCTTTGCCCCACTCCTTTTACCCAAGGTACATGCGCATAACTATAAAAAGCAATTCTGTCTGGTCTAAATTCATTTGTTTTATTTATCGTAAACAACACATCTTCTAAAGTTTGAAAAGGCAAACCAAAAACTAAATCGTGACTGATAGAACTATAACCAATTTCTCTAGCCCACTCTGTGACTTTTTTTACATTCTCTACAGGTTGCAATCGATGAATTGCCTGTTGTACTTTTTCATTATAGTCTTGCACCCCCAAACTTACACGAGTAAAACCTAAATCATATAATGTCTGTAAATGTTCTTTTGAGGTGTTATTTGGATGTCCTTCAAAACTAAACTCATACTCAGGGTGCTTTTTGGAAACGGTAAGAATCCCCGAAATCAATTTATGTAAATTTTCAGGACTAAAAAAAGTAGGAGTTCCACCTCCTAAATGCAATTCTCTAATTACTGGCATTTCTTCAAATAAGTCCACATATAATTGCCACTCCTTTAAAACAGTTTCTATATATGAATTTTCTACCTCATGACGCTTGGTAATTCTTTTATGACAGGCACAAAACGTACACAAACTTTCACAAAATGGAAGATGAATATAAACACTTATTCCTTCAGATTCATTAGACTCATCAAAAGATAATTTTGCTGTCTCTTTCCATTCAGAAATTAAAATCCCTTCTTTATTCCAAAACGGAACGGTAGGATAACTTGTATATCTAGGACCTGGAATATTGTATTTTCTAATTAAATTATTATTCATATAGGTGAATTCTATTGCAAAATTAGTTCGGTTACATTTGCGGTTATGTGACAAATATCAGCTTCCTTCGGCTCTCAAAATAAATATCTCACAAGGCTAATAACTTTAATTTTCCCTGGCTTTTATACTATCTTTTAAAGATCAATTTAAAAAAAGCTGAATTCAACTCATAAATGCAATTTTATTGTTAATAAAAAAATATTCATTACAAATATCGGGTTTTCAAAATAAACTGTTTTTATATATCTAGAATTTATCACTTTTATTTTTTTTTTGATTAAAGAATTGATAGCAAAAGCTATTATGATGAATTAAGGCAATTGGAGAGTGAGGGAAATAAATTTAAGAGCTGCTCTAAGCCAGTTTTGGAATAGATTTTTGTGTTTTAAAGTAAATTATACCTTAAATCAGAACTAAATGGAGCAACTAAAAACAGCCCTAAGCTTGGATTCAAGGTTGTAACGCAACAAAGCGTTAATAATTTTTAGTGATTCAATACTCAAATATAGTGATTATAATATTGATTTTATTTCGTGGCATTATTGAAATAGAATAACTCTCCTACGTCGAGTTATTTCCAGT
>NZ_JBAHZZ010000052.1:0-6956 GCF_037132785.1 Flavicella sp.
ACAAGAAAAGATGAAGGAAAATTCAGAAAATCACATGAAAACACTTCAAAATGACTGCAAAAGGGTAGTCAAATATTTTAAACATCACAACATAAAATATGCTGCGTAAAACTAACGATATATAGATGCGAGGTTAATACCAACTCTGCAAAAGACACATTTTAAAAAGAAACAAACCATCATAGGAAGGCTTACCAACGGCACTTTTACCCCTGGAATAGTCCTTTGTCTATTATTTTTGAAATTCGATCCCAATCGATAAGAATATTAATTTGACTAAAAAATGTAGCTTTTATCTTTCTTGTACGTAAGTCACAAATGCTATCTGCAAAAGTAGGTGTTATTTGTAGTTTCATAACTTAAATATACGCCTTAATAAACTAACAAACAATGATATAAAACCTAAGTTTGGATCTTTGTTTTTGTCATGTACCTTGCAACGGTCTTAACTTATATATAAGCTAACAAACAATGATAAAAACCTAAGTTTGGATCTTTGTTTTTGTCATGTCCCTTGCAACGGTTAACTTTTCATAAAAACCGGATTTACACAATTGAATTTTACACAAAAAAAAGATTGCCCAGTAATTATAGTTGTACTATAATTACTGGGCAATCTAAAAATCAACTTAAATCAAAAACGATTAATTACCAACCTGGGTTTTGTGTTAAATTGGTATTTGCATCTAAATAAGTAGACCAAATAGGGAGTAAATAGTTACGATCATCCCATGTTCTTGTAAAGGTTGTACTATTTTCCCCTCCTGCTGGGTATTTATCTCCTAAATCTCCAGGTTCATCCTCATTTATAGGTAGAGCATAAACAGAAGTAATAACTTGGTCTCCTAATTTATATCTCCAAATATCAAACCATCTTTGTGGTCCCTCACCTGCAAATTCATAACGTCTCTCAAGTAAAATAGCATCAATCATACCATCTCCGGTAGTACCTCTAATAATTATAGGTAATGTAGCTAAAGTGTAGGAAGGCATCCCAACTCGATTTCTTACCTGGTTTAAGTAGCCTAACGCTGAACCATCTTCTCCTTGACCTGCTAAGGCCTCTGCATACATTAATAATATTTCTGAATATCTAATTACTTTTAAATCGGTATCACCTTCTACCAATGTAGCCAAACTATAATCTAAATATTTCCTAAAAGCGTATCCCGTAGGACAATTTACACCTCCAAAATTATCTGTACTTGGAGCAATCTCGACATGTGGTTGATATATGTAATCTACATCTAACCCCGCAGCAGCAGGTAATGTATCTCCAGGTAATACAACAGAAACGGCTAATCTAGGATCTCTGTTTTCCCACGGATTAGCAGGGTCATAACTTGTATCATCTTTAGGGAATAATCCATTAATCGTTTGTACTTCTTCTATAAAGTCAGAAGAATAACCTGGCCTTCTTTGAGGCGTATCTCCTCCATCAGTTCCACGAAAAGCACCTTTTAGTCCAATCTGTCTTGCAATTCTACTTACATGCACGTCAATCAAATAAATCGTTGAAAGAATTGTTTCAGAAGAAGTTAAATCACTTGCGCTTGTAAACTGTTCAGCAAATCCATCAATTCCACTTGCTAAAGAATAAACGTTACTATTTATAATTTCTTCACACGCAGCCTCAGCACCAGCATACATTTCACTCACGTTACTGTTCCAGCCAATAGCGTTTAAATATGCTCTTGATTTTAAAGCCAATACTGCACCTTTAGTAATTCTACCTGCATCTGAAGTTTCATCATATCTTTCAGGTAAAATATCATCAATTTCATCTAACTCACTGATTACAAAGTTAAAAACTTCCTGTCTAGGCGTTCTAAAAGGTTGTTCAGCCGGACCAATTGTATTTGTTAATAAGGGAACATCTCCATAGGCAAAAACCATACTTTCGTAGATCCAAGCTCTTAAAAACCTAGCTTCTGCAGCAAATCTTACTCTGTTTTCCTCTGTTGTAAACGTAGCATCAGGCAATGCTTCTAAAAAGAAATTAATATCTGCAATGTCTTGGTATCTATAAAAAGTTCTTAATGATCTTGTATTGTCTCCCCAAAGAAAATCAGATCCATTTGTACCTGCACCACTAATGGATCTATGGACAGCATCGTCAGTCCAAAAATAGGGGACTAAATAAGCTTGATCTGAGTTTTGACTATTTAGGTCGTCCTCTAAGTCTAGTCTAGGTAGAGAAAAATATAAATGATTTAAGGCTAGTGTTAAATCTTCTTCCGTTTTGTAAACCGTAGTTATGTCTAAATCATTAAGGTTCTGTACATCTAAGAAATCTTCACCACAAGAAGTGAGCATAACTAATAATGTTAACAAAAATGAGAGTTTATATTTTTTTAGGTATTTCATATTCCGTAGCTTCATTGAGTTGAAGAATTTCTGAAGTGTTTTAGTACTTTCCATATTATTAGAATTTAATATTTAATCCAATTGCAGTTGTAAACGGTAAAGGGTATCTAACTGCAGATACACCAAGCTCTGGATCCCAACCATTATCATAAAGGGGGCTATTTGTCCATATTACTCCTAAGTTTTCAGCAGACACATACATGTTCATACTCTTAACGAAAGGAACTTTATCTAGTATTGTTTTGTCAAAATCATAATTAAGTGTTATGTTTTGTAGTTTGATGTATTCAGAATCAATTAACAAGTGACTTATATTTGCATTATAAGGTTGTAAAGGCCCAATATCTGTTGGCTTTGCAAAAAGTGCATCTGTATTAGTAGTTGACCAAACATCGGTCATATAAGAATAAGGAACACCTGCTCCTAAGAAAGGCTGAACAGAGTTGTTAGCGTTAAGCCATTGTTTGTTGTCAAAGGTTCCGTAAAACCGAGCAGATAATGATAAGTTCTTGTAAGAAAAGCCTACATTAAAACCAAACATCAAATTTGAAGCACTATTATCGTCTAATATTACACGATCATCTGAATTGATAATGCCGTCACTAGCATCCATAACACCATCTCCGTTAGTATCTATTGTTAATTGATCTACATATTTATATCCTCCTATATAAGCGTCACCGACACCCGTTTGGTTTATCTGTGAAGTACCGTCACTAGCTACATTCGAGTCTATTTCTTCTTGATTTGCAAAAAAACCATCTGTTTCATAACCAAAACGATCATTAACACTTTGTCCAACTTGAAAATTTGGATCAGTAGCATTCTCTTGAATGTAGCTGATTTCATTATCATATATGTTAATATTACCAGAAATACTATAGCCAAAATCTCCTATTTTATTTCTATGTGTTGCCATTAGTTCCCATCCCCAACTATCTACATCGTATGGATTACCTTGTGCATCTCCAAAACCATATTCAAATGCAGTTCCTTTGATTAACGAAATAATATCTGTACGTTTGTTTCTAAAGTGATCTGCTTCAAAATGTAATTTACCGTTAAATAATGAGGCATCTACACCAATATTAAATACTGTTGAGGTTTCCCAAATCAAACTTGGATTTACAAAACTTGGAACATAAAGAGCTGAATTAGATTGACCTCCAAGAGGATATCCAGCGTTATTAAGATTAACTAGTTGTTGAGTTACTGAACCTAACCCTGAATCATCACCAGAAGAGCCGTAAGAAGCTCTAAGTTTTAAGATATTGACAAAGTCGACATCTTTTAAGAAATTTTCTTTGGAAGCAACCCATCCAACAGCTACTGAAGGAAAATAGCCCCATTGGTTTTCTGAAAGAAAGTATGAGGAAGCATCAGCTCTAATAGTAGCTTCAAACAAATATTTATCGGAATAGCTATAATTTAACCTTCCTAAATATGACAATGTGGTTTGATTACCTCCTCTGAATTCATAGTTTCCATAATCTCCAATACTTACATCAATTATTGCACCTTGACCTAAAGATATAATGTCGTCAAGAAGAAAATCACTTGACCCAGTCATGAAATAATCCGATTCTCCAGACTCTGTTTGCATAGCAACAAAAGCTTTCATATAGTGATTTCCTTTTTCTGTTTCGTAAGTTGCTGAGGTTAAAGTACGTATTTTTGTCTGTGTAAAAGAAGAAACGCTCAATGTTCTACCTCCTGTAGTTGCATACATATAAGATCTATTCTCAGAATCAAGGTTGGTATAAGAATCAGGATCTGCATAATCCAAACTTACTATACTAAAAGTATTATCCCAATCTTTGTTGTCAGAATTTGTTCTAATGATGGAAACTCTTTCTTCTATGGTTAAGCCTTTAATAGGTCTAAATTGCGCGTATAGTTGAAGATTAACTCTGTCTGTTATTGTTTTGTCAAAAGAACCAGAAGCAGCTGTAGCGACAGCATTTGCACCTGCATCACTAGTACCGTTAGAAACCCACATACCATCTTCAGTTTGAATAGGGTAAAAAGGTAAGCCTCTAAGTGAAGAGCCTGTGACTGCTTGTACATTATTATCTGTTGTATTACTAATTAAGGCATTGACTCCTGTAGAAAACCAGTCTGTAATATCTGTGTCTATTTTTAAACGTAAGTTTAATCTTTCATAATAGTCATCTCCAATGGCCAAACCATCTTGTGTTAAGTAACTTGCAGACATTAAAAAACCAGTATTTTCAGAACCTCCAGTTAATGTCAAATTGTGAGATTGCTGAACTGCTGTGTTTTGATACAATTCTTCTCCCCAGTTTGTCTCTGGATAAAATCCGGAGCTCGCTAAATCTAATACAGTTTGATCGTGCGTTCCTTCTACAACTTGATTTTGAAATTGCATGTACTCCAAGGAGTTTAAAGTTCCTGGTAATTCTGGTTTTGATTGAATTGAAGAACTAAAGTTATAGCTAATAGATGTTTTTTTGTTTCTACTAGTATTTTTTGTTGTTATTAATAATACTCCATTGGCACCACGAGCCCCATAAATAGCAACTGCAGAGGCATCTTTCAATACAGATACTGACTCTATTGTTTGCGGGTCTATATCAGCAAGGGAACCTTCAAAATTATCTATAATTACTAACAATTCGGCGTCAGAGTCAAGCGTGCTAGTACCTCTTATCTGAATACTTGGTGTAGAACCTGGACCACCGCTGGAGTTGGTTAACATCAAGCCAGGCACTGCTCCTATTAAGGCTGAGCCAATATTTGTTACAGGTCTTTGGTCTATTTTTAATTCTTTAGAGGTTATTTGAGAAACAGAGCTTACTATTTTACTAGATTTTTGAGTTCCAAAACCTACAACTATTACTTCATCAAGGTAGGATATATCTTCCTCTAGAACTATGTTTACGTTGTTTTTATTATTGATTGATAGCTTTTTAGTTGCATATCCTATATAAGAAAAAGAAAGTGTTGCGTTTTGAATTAATGGTTGAATAGAAAAAGCACCATTAAAATCAGTTAAAGTTCCATTGGTAGTACCTATTTCCAATACATTTACTCCTGGTATAGGTTGTCCGTTAATATCTGTAACGGTTCCAGTAAATTGTTGTTGTATTTCGAATTGTTGTTTCTCTTCCAATATTGTATTTGGAGCAATACCAAATGCAGATGTAGCACATAAAAGCACAAGAGTGCTCATTATGAGGTGGGTTTTCCTTTTTCTAGAAGAATAAAGGACATTGTGAATTTTAATTTTCATGAATGTTTTATTAGGGGTTATTTCTTAAAAGTGATGTTTTAGTTGGCTATATTACATATAAATATTTTTAATTATTGAATACATATCATTTAAATACATAGAGGTCAATAGTTAAGAATACATAAATACGGATTGATACTTGTGATTAACCCGTACTTTTTTCAATAAAATTATTGAAAATGTTGTTTTTGACTATGACCTATTTATTCGACAACAAAATTCATCTACATGAACTATCCCATCAATTAGGTTATTTATGCTAAATTTCATTGATTAATGAACTTTATACATAAATAACCTAGCTCTATTTTATGCTATTTCATTACTAAAAACAACTTACTATGCAGATAAACAGACTTTTATCATAATATTATATAGATCTTCTTTAATACCATACTGAAGTATTCAGTAAATTCAAAAAGGTTTATTCTTTGACAATAATTTAATAAATATCTCCCTTTTATTTACTAACAAAATATGAATTTACATACACTGCACTAGGTTAAAAACTTTTAATTTTAAACCGTTATTTGTTAAAATATTATTAATATATCGTTAAAACTAAAAGTTTATTGGTTTTGGTAATTAAATTTTCGACCAATAACATCAGTGCTTCGACAAAGAATGGAATATACTATAATATCCATATCCCTAAATCAGCTAACTCTATCTCAGGTTAGTATCACTATGTTGTTAGTTACTTTAAACCTAGTGTTTTTGGTTTTTAGTTGGTTTTAATCTCAAAATGCGTATTTATTTGTAATATTAAGAACACAACAGATACTTAACTACAGTATTATCAGTTATTTACACAAAAAAAAATTCAAAATTATAATAAGCAAGTCATTTGTGATATTAAACATGGAACAAGACAAGTAATTGGGCTATCGTCATACAATATGACTTAGTTTAAAGTAGTTTTTAATCGTACTATATAATTGTCATTAGCCCCATCTTTTTCCGTGTTAAATTCTTTTCAATGTCATACATCAATGATAATAAATGTCAAAATTGAGCCATGAAGTTTCTTATACCATTTTAATATTTAAATGACGTAATAAGCGATCAAGTAATTAAAGTTGGGGAGCAATAAAAAAGTGTTATTTTTGAGTTCCCTAACTATATGATTTGAACACAGATTTAGCGCATTATTTATTGTCCGATGTGATATTAGATTATTTAACTATACGCTTACCGTCTGTTTTATTTGATTTTGATAAATAGGTTTAGCAATTACCATTCTATTTATTGTTTAGTGGAAGATACTGGATTTAAACTGTGATCGATTGATTCTAAAACAAAATTCATCAAAGTAAGCTTGTATATGCCATTTACT
>NZ_JBAHZZ010000090.1:0-17935 GCF_037132785.1 Flavicella sp.
CCTTGTCTATTATTTTTGAAATTCGATCCCAATCCATAAGAATATTTATTTGACTAAAAAATGTAGCTTTTATCTTTCTTGTGCGTAAATCACAAATGCTATCTGCAAAAGTAGGTGTTATTTGTAGTTTCATGGCTTGAATATACATCTTAACAAGCTAACAAACAATGATATAAAACCTAAGTTTGGATCTTTGTTTTTGTCATGTACCTTGCAACGGTCTTAAGTTATACCAATTATATTTCCATTTAATTGATGTATTTTGTATCTTTATGCATGGCATTATTAAGAACATTTATCGTAAAATAGAGTAAAGATTATTTAGAGAATCTTCGTAAAAGAAGTAAATCTCACCGTGTTAAAACCCGTATTTTGTTTACGAAATAGAAGGAACAACAAGTGAAATATTTTATAAATATTTATACGAATTAAGAGCATTATGCAACAGTCTTAAGCAATTGCATGAAAACACTCATAAAAAAGTGAACTTTACTAACTATTATATGAAATAGCCTTCCATAAACAGACAAAAACATTAGCAATTTCAGCAAAAAAAGCTCAGAAGCTCTAAAAACAACAGGCACTAAACGGATCTACTAACAAGCTATAAAAGCCTCTATTTCAAAAATATTTTATTGTTGGGTATAGTTATGTACACTTGTTTGTGCCACAGGTAAATAATTCACTCCAAACCAACAGACCAATAACACAACAAAAGCTAAAGCCAAAATAGTAAGAGACTGTTTTGTTTTATGCGAATGAAAATGACGGTAATGAATATAAGTTAAGTAACCCATCCATGTTAAAAACGCCCAAATTTCTTTGGGGTCCCAAGTCCAATAATGCCCCCAAGCCTCTTTGGCCCATATAGCGCCAAACAAAAGCCCAAGTGTTAAAAAAGCAAAACCTATATATACCAAATTATCGGCCAACTTCATTGTTTCGAGAGAAAAAGACTCCTGGTAAAAGTCATAAATCCCTTTTATAGCAACAATACTAGAAGCAGCCAATACGGCATAAGAAAACAAATAAACCAATACATGAGGAACAAACCACGGACTTTGAAGTGCGGGCATCAGCGTTTTAGAATAAGTCTCGGGGTTCAAATAATTAATCATTAAAAACACTGTCGCAAGGAGAATACTATACGCTAAAAACCATTTATACCTCCACCTAAAAAAGGTTACAAATCCAACAAAAGGTAAAAATGTAGCATACCAAAGTCGTGTTTCTCCCAAAGTTCTCATAGGAGGTCTATCTAGTTCCATCCATAGTTTCCCTACAAAAACAATCAAAACACACCAACCTAAAAACAAAATAGGCAAAGCATATTTTAATTTATTTACATCTTTATAAGATAAAAACAAAAATACCAAGCCTAGCAGCCATACAATTCCAATAATGCCGCTATATAAAGGAAAATCTATCCAAGTCATCAGTCTTCTTTATTTATTTTATTTCCCAACCAAAACATATTTATTGCACCAATTATCATCATAAAAATTCCAGAATAGATAACTGGCAACCATGGGTCTCTAACCAATTCAACAACACTTAAATCAGACCACTTTCCCATTTTCTCGTCATAACTCAATTGATACATGTCCCAGCCTTTGTATTCAAAAGACTCATTTACTTCGAGTATTGTATTAATACGTTCTCCTTCTTTTGTGAGGATATTAATATTTGAACTAAATTTTTTAGGCTCAGGAATTGTCATTACTAAAGAATAATCTTCTGATATTTTTAAAGCTTCAAATGGAGAACGAAAACTCCCACTACTAATCCAACCTTCTATAATACTATCTGTATCTACATTTCTAACTGAAACTAAAGCTGCAGGAGGAGACCCTACTTCATTTACAAAAAAATACTTTTCCCCATGCTTTCCAGCGTCTGATAAATAATCTTTTAGATACACTTCATAGTTTTGAAAGTAATACGTTTCGTCTTTTTCAACTAGATATAAATTCTTTCCATTGTTCTGAGCGATATCCCCAGATATATTATCTACCAAAGCTAATTTTGGATTGTACTCTTCAATAATAAAATCATTTAAATACACTGCAAAAGGAAGCTCTACCTCATGATTGTCATCATTATAAGCAACAAAACTAGGCCTTCCTTCATAAACATTTAGAGATAATCGTTGTAAATCTCCACTCCCTAAAATACCAGCTACCAATGCAATAAACAAACCCAAATGACTAACAATAAAACCAAAGTTAGACCAGCTGAATTGCAAAATTCTTTTCACTGTCACCAAACCTAAACAGGTTAAAAACAGAAAAAGCATAAATAAAAATGCCCAATGGGTAGTAATGTGATTCAGTCCTAAAAAGGTAATTGTTTCATTAGAAGATGGAATCTGAGGAACTACCCCCATAATCATCACCATAAAAGTAACCAATACAATTGAAGAAATCGATGCAGGTACCTTTGTTAACCAACGAATTAACTGAACGTTTGAAAACCATATATAAGCTACGAAAAGTAAAATTATATATCCCCCTAAAAAAACGACATTGTAAGGGTACGAAATGAGAAACTCCTCACTAGAGGGAATAAACATCTCTATTAAAAAACCAGTTAGGAGCAACCCTGTACCAATGAAAAACGATTCCATATAGCCCCAAGGATGCTCCCAAAAGTCTCTTTTATTATTCTGAGAAAACATCTCTGTCATACATAAGTTCTAACTAGCACAAAGATACTAATAATTTGCTTCTCTTTGCTTTGCTTCTTCGTCCCATTTAGGTATTACATTCTTTATAAACTCAGCCTTTTCTTTTTTTAATTTTTCCATAGGCAAGCCAATAAATTTTTGAGCAGCTGCTTTTGTTTCAATTGGCGGATAAGGAACATCTCCTTCAAACCCAAGCGTCATCAATAATTTTGCTAATTTGATACGTGTTTCTTGAGTTATATCAATCCCTTTACCAATAACTCTTCCTAATTCAACAGGTGCATGAAAAGAACCACCATGAGATGCAGCGGCATAATCCCATCTCCATTGCCCCAAACGTATTCCGTGTAAAATATTTTTCATTTGAACTTCAGTAGCTCCTAAATCCCAACATTGTTTAGCTTCCACATGAGCACGAACTAACAATCTTTCAAGCTGATTTCTATTTCCAATAATACGATCTTGATTATCATAAACATTTTTCGTCAAAACATCTTTTTCTTCACGGTGACAAACCTGACATGAGTTTGCAACATTATTTAAAGGTGATTGAATATGGTGATCTGTAAATTTCTGACCACCTTCTGTTTTATATGGCATATGACAATCTGCACAAGAAACGCCTCTTTGTCCATGGATACCCATTTTGAAAACCTCATAACCTGGATGTTGTGCTTTTAACATAGGAGCTCTACTTAACTTATGTATCCAATCCACATGTCCAATTCTATCGTAATATGTTTCCATATCTTCAACTGTTTGCCCATCATCCCAAGGAAAAACCAGATACGGAGTTCCTTCTTTTCCAGGAATATTTTTATTAAAATAGTATTCAACATGACACTGAGCACACACTAAAGAACGCATTTCATTATGAGTAGCATTCTTAATATCTTTTCCTTGTCTTTCAAAAGCCTCAATCAAAGCAGGACGAGTAATTTTAAGATTCATCGTTTCCGAGTCATGACAATCTGCACAACCAATCGGGTTAACAATTTCAGCACCTAATTTTCCCCATTTTCCTTTATAAAATTCTTCTACACCGTGCTCATTCATAATTCTAGGTACATCTGGAGATTTACAAGTCCAACATGTAGAAGGCATTGGACCGTCCTCTTTTCCTGTAGGTCCACCTGTTCTTAGCGAATTTCTAATATCTTCCACAGCATAAACGTGTCCTCTACCTTGCATATAGTCTTTAGAAAAACCATATCCAGCCCAAAGAACAACCAAACGAGGATCTACCTCAAGCATATCTATACTTGCATTTCCGTTGTATTTCGATCTAAAAGTAGAATCCGCTGTTCTATAATACGATTCAAATTCTCTAGGGAAATTCTCTCCCCATTTTTCGTTTCTCGGTTCTCCTGGTTTTACTTTATTAACAGGAGTATAAGCATATTTAGCTTCCATTTTTCTTTCAGTAATTGAAGAAACTAGGAGTCCTAGTAAAAAAACAATAACCAAAGATGCTAGAAATAGCACCCAATTCTTCCAAGATTTTCTTTTTGCGCTCATAATTATTCTTTTGATTTTGTGTCTAATTTCTCTATGTAGTTTTTAAGCCAACCAGGTACGGTTTCTTGATGTTCTTCTGGCACTTTTCCGTAATATTTAACAGAAGATAAGCTGTGTATTTTCCCATGAGGAACCTCTTTATGACAGTCCCAACACTTCCTATCAGTCATGTTTGCTGTATGGTTACTAACAGTACTTGCTAACTTTGTATCTACCACTTGATCTTGGTGACAACGTATACAATTATTATGTACCACTACTTCACTAGCATCACGCATTCTAATCACTTCGGGTTCATTTCTAGTAGTAAAAACAGAAGCATGGTACAAACCATCCATCGCTTTAAATGCATATTTTTTAAAGATGTTTTCATGAGGAACATGACAGTCATTACATGTAGCCCATTCTCTATGTGAACTGTTTAACCAAGTTGTATATTGAGGAGTCATTACATGACAATTCACGCAGGTTTTAGGGTCATCAGACAAATAAGAAACCGCCTTTGACTCAATCAATGCATATAAGGTAAGACCTAAAATTGCACCTAACAATATTACCACCGGTGTGCGCCATTCTTTTGGTGGAATAATTAACCTAAGTAGTTTGCCCATAATTACTTTAATTAAATCCTATTTCTTTTAGAATACCTCAAAAGTAACTTATTCTTTTTTAAAAAAGATGACACTTATCATTATTCGGGAAAACGAGAAACGAATTTGACTAAAGGCACCCTGTATTAACCCTACGATTTTATTCAATTATTTTAAGTTCTACAATCAAAAGAGCCTTGCTGAAAATCCAGCAAGGCTCTTTTTGTTTTTATGATATTTCTCTTGTTTACGCTTTTAACGCAGCAATACCGGGTAACTCTTTACCTTCCATATACTCTAACAAAGCACCTCCACCTGTAGAAACATATGACACATCATCTCCAAAACCTAAATTATTAATTGCTGCTGCAGAATCGCCACCACCAATTAAAGAAAAAGCTCCATTTTCTGTTGCCTCTTTAACTGCTTTAGCTATTTCAATTGTACCAGTTGCGAACAATGGAATTTCAGAAACTCCCATAGGTCCATTCCAAATAATTGTTTTAGACTCTTTAATAACCTTTGAAAACAGTTCAATTGTTTGAGGTCCAATATCAAGCCCTTCCCAATTATCAGGAATTTGTCCTCTTAATACCACTTGTGTATTTGCTGTATTAGAGAAATCATCTCCTAATAAATTATCTATAGGGAAAATTAATTTTACACCTTTAGATTTCGCCTTCTCTTCAAGTTCTAATACATATTCTAATAAGTCATTTTGACATAAAGAATTCCCAATATTTCCTCCTTTAGCTTTTGAAAAGGTATAAGACATACCTCCACCAATGATAATATTATCAGCAATATCCAATAATTTTTCAATGATTAAAATCTTATCAGAAACCTTAGCTCCTCCCATAATAGCAGTTACAGGGTTCTTCCCTCCTTTTAATACTTTATCTGCATTTACCAATTCTGCTTCAATTACAAAACCAGCTACTTTTTCTTCAAAAAACTGAGCGACAATTGTTGTAGAAGCATGTGCTCTATGAGCTGTTCCAAAAGCATCATTTACATAAATATCGCCCAATTTAGACAATTGTTTAGAGAACTCTACATCACCTGTAGTCTCTTCTTTATGAAAACGTAAATTTTCTAAAACCAAAACGTCTCCTGGCTTCAAAGCTGCTACCGCCGCTTCGGCTTCAGCTCCTACACAACTCTCAATAAATTTTACTTGAACTCCTAATACTTCACTAACCGTATCAATAATATGTGCTAATGAAAACTTAGACTCTACACCTTTTGGACGACCTAAATGCGACATTAAAACTGCTGATCCACCTTCTTCTAATATTTTTATAATCGTTGATTTTGCAGCTTTAATTCTTGTAGTATCTGTCACATTAAAATCTGCGTCTAATGGCACGTTAAAATCCACACGAACTAAGGCTTTCTTACCTTCAAAATTGATGTCTTTAATTGTTTTCATTGTTCTGTATAATTAAAAGTTGTAAGCAAATATACTTAATTTAAATAATCGTTCTCAAAAATCTAAAAAAAAGCTACTACAACGTTTTTGTAAATACAAAAGGACCTTCCACTGTTTTATAAATCCTATTTACTTCTTAAAATATAATTTTAGAGATGAAACCAATGTTTCCCGTTTACTATATCCCTATATTTGCTAATGCTTTTTTCAGAAATTATAGGTCAAGAACACATCATCAATCATTTAAAAACATCTGCCGATAACGGTCGTATTCCACATGCTCAGTTATTTATAGGAAACGAAGGTTCTGGGACTCTACCTATGGCAATTGCTTATGCACAATATTTGCTTTGCAGTAAAAATAAAAATGCTTCTGCTTGCAATTTAAAATGTAAAAATTTAACACATCCTGATTTGCATTTTGCATTTCCTGTTGCTACTAATGACAAGGTAAAAAAACATCCTCTAAGCAGTCTTTTTTTAAAAGAATGGAGAACCTTTATCAAAGAACAACCTTATGGAAATTTGTTTAATTGGCTTCAGAATATTGGTATAGAAAACAAACAAGGACAAATAGGAGTTGATGAAGCAGTGCAAATTGTTAAATCCCTACAGCTTAAATCCTATGAAGGCGGCTATAAGATAATGATTATTTGGATGGCTGAAAAAATGCACACTTCTGCCGCTAATAAACTTTTAAAACTCATAGAAGAGCCCCCTGAAGAAACAATTTTCATCCTTATTTCTCAGGATCAAGAGCAAATTATCAATACTATTTTATCTAGGTGTCAAGTATTGCATTTTCCTGTATTGAGTGAAAGTAATATTTCTGACGCATTAATCGATAGAAATGATTCTTTTCCTGCAGAAGCTTCAAAAATTGCACACCAAGCTGAAGGTAATTTTAACAAAGCAGTACATTTATTAAAACACGATTCTAACGATTTAATTTTTGAGCAATGGTTTGTCTTATGGGTAAGAAATGCTTTTAAAGCAAAAGGAAATGCTGCTGTTATTCAGAACTTAATAGAATGGAGTGAAACCATTGCTAAATCAGGGAGAGAAACTCAAAAGAGCTTTTTACACTACTGTTTACAGTTTTTCAGACAAGCCTTATTGCAGAATTACGGTGCACAAGAATTGGTTTTTATAGAAACAAAAACTCAAGGTTTTTCTTTAGCTAAGTTTGCTCCATTTATCCATAGTGGAAACATCATGGAAATTGAAAAAGAAGTTGGAGATGCTATATATCACATTGAACGAAATGGTAATGCCAAAATTATTTTGCTCGATTTGTCTATCAAACTTACACGATTATTACACGCTAAAGAAGGTGCTTAAAAATTTACACGAAAAACTGCGTTCGGCGTAAAACCTATAGAGATCTGATCCGTTACAACAAGTCTCCCCCCCTCATTATTCATTCCTGTTTTCTCTGTTTTTATTTCATAACTCCTGTCTAAAATGTTTTCTGCATTCAGAATATTCATTAAAGAAATCCCAAATTTACCTTGGATTTTTCCTGATTTCGAAAATTTAAATTTGTACGTAGCAGATAAATCTACCCTTTTATAAACAGGTAATCTATTGGTATTCAAATCATCTTGATACTTCACTTTATTATTTCCATTAGAGGCTGGTTCAATTCCAATTCCTTTGGTATACGGTGTTCCAGACCTAATCTTCCAACCTAAAGAGAATTCATATTTATTCAAACAATAGGTATGTGACCAAACCAGAGAATGGGGAATGTCGTATTCTCCATCAAATGCCTTTCCTTTATTTATCTCATCGTAAATAAATTTTGTTTTAGAAAAAGTATAACTAATCCAAGACCTATAATTCCCATATTTTTTCTTTAACAATACATCTACTCCATTAGTAATACTGGTCCCAGACAAATACTGAGTAACACTTGTATCCACATTGTCCGTTAAAATCGTCAATCCATTTATTACTTTATTATATAGATCTACATCTAAATTCCATCCATTTTTTTGATATAAAAACCCACCTGTTATTTGATAATTATTTAAAACAGGTATCTCTTTCCCATCAGACAATGCCCAAACTTTAGATGTCAATCCAAGACCAACATTTGGAAACTCTATCAATTGACTCAAAATTTGATTTTTAATTTCCGCAGAAAATTTAAGTTGAAATGATTTTGTTATTTGATCTGACACAAAAAACCTAGGTTCAAAATAAGCTTTTGAGACCGTTGAAAAATAATTCATTCTCACTCCTATTTTCATATTCCACTTTTCGTCCTTTTTAAACGAGTATTCTGAAAATAGTGCGTGAGTATAATTATTTGTTACTCCAGGCTTTAAAGGCTGAATTTCACCTCCATTTTCATTTGTAATATTATAAATATAATTGACATTGTTTTTTAAGTATTGATAGCCATGAGTCCAGGTTGAGATTTCATTTAATCTATTTTCAAAATTCATTTTAAGTCCTAAATCCTCTACTTTATTATATTTCTCAAAAATATTTATAACTGCGTTACTAGTATCTAATTGTGTTCCTTCTGTTTTTCCATAATATTCTAACTGATATTCAGAATAGCCAATTTCAATTTTTTGAGACCATTTTTCACTCCAAAACCTTGTCCATTTTAAATTTGAACCTTGATTTCTTATCTCTAAATCATATGTGTTTTTTTCATTAAAACGATCATTTTCCGAATAGTATTCCAATTCGTTTTTATTATACAAATTACTAAACACCAGTTTATCGTTATCGGTAATCTCCGCAATTATTTTTAAATTGTAATCCTGAAAAAAGAACATATTTTCAACATTAGTCAATTCATTTACCCCTTCGGTTTCATCTTCTGCGATACTCGTATTTTGAAAAACGCTTTCAGAAAAATTTTGATACGTAATTGTATTCCAAAAATCTGTCAACGATCTTCTACCCGATAAAACAACACCTATCTTATCATTAAACAAGGGTTTTTTCACATAAGCATCTGCATGTAATAAGTTTAAACCAAAACCCGCTTTAAAATCAGGAACAGCATCCCCAGAACTTATTTCCAACACTCCGCCAATTCGATCTCCATATCTAGCACTGGTACCACTTCTATAAAATTCAATGTTATTTGTTATATATGGATTGAAAGATGATATCAAACCAAAAAAATGGCCGCTTTCATACATTTTTATCCCATCAAACAAAACCAAATTTTGATCAGGTGTTCCTCCTCTTACATGCAAACCAGAAGCAGTTTCCCCTGGGCTCTGAACGCCAGGCAACAATTGTAAAGACAGCAATACATCTGGCTCCGTTAATCCAGGTAATATTCCTAAGTTATTAGGAGATATTCGAATGGCACCATCTCTTTCTTTAGACATTCCTCTTGTCAAATAATCACTAACCAATACCTCCTGTAATTCTTCGTTGGTCTCTGTAAGAACTATTTTTTTACAATCTATGTTATCCATTTTTAAAACCGAACTTTCAAGACTGTAATATCCTAAATAATCAATTCTTACCCTCCAATCAGATTGCAATCCTTTTAGCTCAAAAAAACCTTGAGAATCGGACGATACTCCAATTAATTCATGCTCTACCCAAACGGTCGCATCCTCAATAGGCTTTCCTGATTTTTTATCAATAAGAAAACCACAAATGGTCATATTTGTTCTAAGTGGTTTTTCTTTAACAACAATATATCTATCGTCTAATTTTTCGAAAACAAGATTAGTTTTTTTCTGTAAATTTTCTAAAATAGCATCTAAGTCGGTTTCTTTTTCCAAAGGAGATACATGATACTTCTCTATCAGATAAGCGTCAAAAGAAAAACGTACTTGGTATAATTTTTCTATAGAACCAAACACTTCTTTTAAGGGAATTTGCTCTTCATTCTTTTTTGGAGCCTCTTTTTGAGCATGTCCAAAATTAATAATTAAAAAAAAAAGCAATAAAAAATAGTTTCTATTAATTTTCACTAAGTATTATTTTACCTGATTCACTAACCGTATACACGATTTGTAAAGGTATAAAAACTGTTTTTAAAGCAATCTGTTTGTTTTTATTTGTAAAACTACCTGTATATAATTGGTTTTCGTTCACCAAATTTGCATCAAAAGTAATATTGTATTGTTTTTCCAACTCTTTAATAACATATTTTAAAGGAGTACTTTCAAAAGTACTTTCCCTTGTAATCCATGCGGGTGCACTTTTATCAAAGCTTGTTTTCTTAGCTGCTTGACCTTTTATTTTAAAATACCCTTTTCCTGAAGTTAAAACAACCTCTTCTAAGGCACTTTTTACACTCACTTTTCCTTCAAAACATTTTACTTCAAAATAGCCTTGTGTTCTTTTTACATTAAATTGTGTTCCCAAAACACTTACTGAACCTAATTCTGTAACTACCGTAAATTCTGATCCCGTTTGAACTTTAAAATAACCTTCCCCTTTCAAGGTCATATTTCTATTTCCTTGTTCCCAGTCCTTTTCGCTTAGACTAATTTTTGATTTCGCATTTAGCAGTACTTCTGACCCATCAGGTAAAACAACTACTAGTTGCTCCCCGTAAGAGGTTTCATAAACCTTGTCTTTGTCTACAAAATAAAATATACCAACCAATAAAGCGACAGAAGCCGCGACAGAATATGCCCAGTTTGGAATCATTTTTCTAGGCTTTTTCAGTGAACTTAACTTCTTTTTAATTGCTTTAAAAACAGCCTCCTGATCAAATTCAGGAGCTTGAAACAGTTCTGTTTTCTCAATAATCCTAAAGTATTCTTTATGTTTTTCAGTTTTTTCAAAAGCAATACGCTCCTCTTCATTAAGGTCTTTATTTAACCATCTGGCTAAAAAAGTATCATCTGTGTATTTTTGCTCCATAACTATGTCCTTTGTAACTAAAACAACTTGCTCTTATACTACCCTACCTTGTTTTTAGTTTTATTTAACTTTTAAAATTTTCCGCTAATTTTTTCTCTCATTGTTAAAAGTGCTCCATGCATTCTTTTTTCAACTGCTTTTACAGATATCCCTAAAAGTTCTGAAATTTCTTTATAACTTTTCTTATCGATACGACTCATCAAAAAAACTTCACGCTGCCTACTTGTTAAATCTGAAATAGCATTCTGAAGCTTTGTCATAAATTCTTTTTCTTCCAAAACAAACTCAGGGTCTTCATTTGTAAAACCAGCTGTAGGTCTTTGATTGTATTTTAAAACCACCTTTTTGTGAGCTACTTCATTTAAAAATAAATTATTTGCTACGGTATATAAAAAGGATTTCGTTTTTACAAAAATAATTTTGGCGCAATTCTTCCACAATTTAATAAATGCTTCCTGAACCAAATCTTCTGCTTCATCCTGATTTCCACATTTATAATAAATAAAATTATATAAAGATTTAGAATGGTTTGAATACAGTTCTTCGAAAACCTTAGATTCACAAACTGATTTTTCTTTTGTCATGGTTTGCTTAATTTACTCCAAAAGTAAGTGAAATATTTGAAATTCTTTTTTTTATTAAATTTTAAGCAGCAACAAGAACTATTGCCAATCAGTACTAATTCTAACCATTTGTATAAATCAGAGGTTCTTATTTTATTAAAAAATTATGTTTTTTAAGGTAGGGTTCTATTCAAGATCCCTGTTTAACCAACATAAACAAATAAAGTAAAAATTAATACGCACCCAAAATAGTCTATTATTTTTTATATCTTGATAAGTCAAAAGGCTTGTTGTTATTACAAAGTCATTTCAATAAAAAATCGCTAAAAAACTATAATTCATCAATTGTGAAAATAAAAAATAAAATAGTGTTACTTCTTGTCTTTGGTTTGACAGGTCAATTTTTTTCTTGTCAAAACAGCAACTCTGTTCTTTCAGAAATTGAAAACGAAGAGATCTCTACCGAGTTTGTTAGTGCCAATCTAAACATCTCTAGATATTATACTTTTGGAGAAGCTTTAAAAGATCAAATAAATGAAGGAGACGGTGCTGGTATTGATTTGTCTTTTAGAAATAGTGGAGTGGTAATTGATGAGACAGACAATAGCTATTATGCTGTAAACGGTGTACATCCCATAAATAGCGGTGATTACTCTTCATATTATCCTAAATCAATTGTAAAAGCTTCTATATACACGGATGAAATTATCCAATCTTATTCCTTTTCTTCTGTAAACGGACATGATATTGATATGGAAGCCCTGTGTTTTGCAGAAAACACAACTACTTTATATATTGGAGATGAATACAACTACATCTATGAATTGGACTTAAGCACAGGTTCTGTCACCAGAGAATGGGATTTAAGTGATCTTGGAATTGTAAATAACATCGATAAAGGTATTGAGGCGATGACATATTCTGATGGTTATTTTTATATTGGAATTCAAGAAGATAAAAAAATAATCAAACTGGATTTAAACCTGTCTAGCGAAGCAACAACAGCAACTATTGTATCTTCATTTAATTTAGATGTTTCCCCCAGTGGTTTATTTGCCCATTCTGACGGAACATTATACGTGGTTTCAATTGATTCAAATGAACAAAAAATTTATCGCTATAAAACCGATGGAACTTTATTATGTGAGCTAAGCATACCTTCTTCCTTAAATATTGTGAGGCCCGATGGAATATTTATTGATAAAGCAAACGAATACGTTTATATTGCAGACTCTCAAGGGTCTATTTACAATGGGTATTCTTTATACAAAATTGTTTGGTTAAACCAGTGTAATTAATAGTTACACTATTAAAACTTCAGGCAATTTTTACTGCCCGAAGTTGTCTTTAATATAGCTCTTTGGGTTTTATTCTAATTTAAATTTGACAGAAACTGTACTTTCAAATTTTATTTTTTGAAATTCTATCTCTATCTTCTTATCTTTAATCTCGTTGGTGGTTCCTATAGGGATTTGCTCATTGTATACATTTCTATAATAAATATTAGTATTTTGATTTCTGTCTAAAACATAAATAGCCTTACCTACTTTTTGCCCTAATGCATTGGCTAAAACTAAGGCATGTTTTTTAGCTTTTACAATAGCCTTTACTTTCAAATTAATTTCCAGTTCTTCTTTTTTAGAATATTCTGTTTTTTCCAAAGAAACATTTGAGATACCACTTTCTTCCATGGCTACAAATATATTTGCCGCAGTTGATGCCTCGTGCAGAAGTAATGAAAACATCTTCATTTTTAAAATCTCCTTCTCTCTTAAAAAATATTTTTTATAATTGCTTCTCATATCCAACACTGTTAAATCTTTAGCAATGTTTACTCCGTTTTTTTTTAAAAGATTCTTCAACTTCGTTTCTAGAGTTTCTAGAGTTATTTTACCTTTTAAGTCCTCTTCTTTTAATATTATATTCAAATAAATTCTATCAGGAAACACCAAGCTATCTACTTTTACTGTTATATCTAAATAAGGTTGATCAATAAAACTTTTAGTCTGTGCGTAAGTTGAAATTGTTATAAAACCTACGATTATCAATAATGCTAATTTTCTCATTTTTTTATTTTTAAATTTATACTTCTATAATAATGATGCCAATTCTACTAAACGAATAAACTCTGCTCTGTATCCATTTTCATCTTTTCCTTTTGCTGCTTTGGCTGTTTTTTCAACTTGCTGATAACTTAGATTCCCTATATAATCTGAATTTCTCAATAACATTCCGAATCCAGCTACTGCACTCGAAAACTGAAAATCTATACTTGTTTTATCAAATGATATTTTTTTATTTTTAATAATCTTGACAAGAAGTTTACTCTTGTTTTTATTCGGGTTTTTATATCTAATTTTAACGGTTGCCAATTCATTTTTAAAATTATCTATTGATTTTTCTTTTGATATTTGATATTTTAAATCTGTGTCTAATTTTATTTTTGAATCTACTGAAATTATCTCATATAATGCTGTAACGTTGTGCCCTGCTCCTAATTCTCCAGCATCTTTTTTGTCGTTTTGAAAATCCTCATCATACAACAACCTGTTTTCATAGCCTACCAATCGATATCTTTTTACAAAATTTGGATTGAATTCAATTTGAATTTTCACGTCTTTTGCTATGGTAAATAATGTGCCTCCAAATTCATTTATAAATACTTTTTTTGCTTCTAAAATATTATCAATATAAGCATAATTCCCATTTCCTTTGTCTGCAATAATTTCCATTTTACTATCCCTATAATTTCCAATTCCAAAACCTGTAACAGAAATAAATATGCCTTTGTCTCTTTTAGAAACAATCAATTTTTCTAATGCCGCATCACTAGACTGACCCATATTAAAATCACCATCGGTAGCCAAAATAATTCTGTTGTTTCCTCCCTTGATAAAATTATCCTCAGCTACTTTATAAGCAAGCTCTAAACCTTGAGTTCCAGCTGTTCCTCCACCCGATTTTAAATTATCAATCGCTTTTAAAATCTCTTTTTTCTTATCCCCTGAGGTCGATGGCAAAACTATACCCGAACTTCCTGCATACACCACTATCGCAACTTTATCTTTTGCTCTTAATTGATTTACTAATAAGGTATATGCCTTTTTTAAAAGAGGTAATTTATTAGCACTTCTCATGGATCCAGAAACATCAATTAAAAAAACTAAATTACTAGCGGGTGCTTTTTTAAAATCTAATTTTTTTCCTTGCAAACCAATATGCAACAACTGACTCTCTGAATTCCATGGGCAAGAAGACAGTTCATAGTTGATTGAAAAGGGTTCTATATTCTCTGGTTGCTTATAAGAGTAATCGAAATAATTAATCATTTCTTCAATTCTTACAGCATCTTTAGGTGGCATTTGTCCATCGTTTAAAAAACGTCTCACATTGCTATACGATGCAGCATCTACATCTATAGAAAATGTTGACAAAGGTGTTTGTAATGGATTTTTAAAACCCTTTTCTTCAATTTCGGCATAAGTTTCAGAGTTTTCATTTTCATAAATAATTGATTTATTATCCATGATATCATATACTTGTTTGGATTCAATTTCTCCTTTTTTTATCTGAGAACCATAGCCTACAATTATATGTTCCTCTAACACTGCGTAGCTAGCAATCAATATTACATGCAGTCTATTTGACTTTCCAACTTTCGATTTTTTGGTGGCATATCCAATTAAAGACATAATCAAAACATCTCCCGAAGCAGCTTCAATAGAAAATCTGCCTTCAAAGTCAGAAACCGTTTTTTTGGACGTACCTTCCACAATAATAGAAACTCCAGGGATTGGGTCTCCTTTTTCGTCATTTATCATACCTTTGATATTATTCGCAAAAATTGAATTTGAGATTAACAAACAAAACACTACAATTAGATTTATTTCTTTCATGATTTTTTAGTTAAATGAAACCTTGTTTTCTAATAAGATGCAGCACAAAGTAATATTCCATAAAAGTTTTTTATTTTTTATTTAATGTGTACATTTCACTTGTGATATTTAACTTCAAAAATCTTGACAATCAAAGTGACGAAATTTTACTAACAAAATTTCAAACCAAAAATGATTTGACCGTTTTAGGAGTATTATTCAACCGATATACCCATCTGGTTTATGGTGTTTGCTTAAAATATTTAAAACATAGAGAAGATTGTCAAGACGCAGTAATTCAAATTTTTGAAATACTAATTCAAGAAGTCCCAAAACACGACATAAAAAACTTTAAAAACTGGCTATATGGAGTAACACGCAATTATTGTTTAATGCAGCTTAGAAAACAAAATGCGAACAAAAAAAGTTTTGAAAAATATAGCGCAACTTTTTTTATGGAATCTTCTGAAGAATTGCACCCTATAGATATAGAAAGAGACAACTCTATAAACACATCCTTAAAAAAATGTTTGGAAAAACTTAAAGAAGAACAACGCAAATGCGTGATTTTATTTTATTTTGAAGAAATGTGTTATAAAAAAATAGCTGAAGAACGACAACTTGAAGAAAAAAAGATAAAAAGTTATATTCAAAACGGAAAAAGAAATTTAAAACTTTGCATTGAAGACTCTTAGAATATGAAACCAAAGAAAAACACATATTCCGATTTAAAAAAATATCTGCAAAATAAACTGTCAGATAAAGAGCGTTATACATTTGAAAAAAATGTGTCAAAAGATGCTTTTGAAGAAGAAGCTATGCAAGGACTAGACCAGATTGATAGTCATATTTTTTTAAAAGACACCAAAAACATTCAACATCAAATTAAAAACAAACTTATAAAAAAAGGAATCCTTGTTAGAATTAGAAAATACAATATGGCCGCTTCGGTTGTACTCATTATCGGAATGGCTAGTTACTTTTATCTTACTAACAGACCTGACTTAGCAAAAGATCCAATTTTTAATACTCCTGTTTTAAAAGAAAGAAAGTCAATAAAAACAAAATCACTAGAGAAAATAAACATAGATAATGAAGAGGATTTAGAAGAATCCGTTTTTGAATCCATTGATGCAATTGTACATACGAAAAAAGAAGAGCGAATGAATCCAAAAACAAATCGTATAGTTACTGCTCCTGAACACATTCAAGAAGTTAAAATTCAAAAGAAAAAACATGCTATTGGAGCTACTCTCAACATTAAAACCTCCGAATTTGACTCTACAGAAAAAACTGATCTAAGAAATCCTATAAAAGAAAAAGCTGTAGATATTACAATACCAAACCGTTTTAATGCGATTCCACCGCAACAAACTAAACAAGATTTTACTTTGTGGGTTAAAGAGTCTTTTGACTCTAAATTACTTAAAAAAGGCACTACTGTTACCATTCAAATTGAATTTACAATTTCTAAAAACGGTGGTATAAAAAACATAAAAACAGATTCAAATAGAACGATTAATAAGGAATTAAAACGCATCTTAAAATCAAGCGAGATCTGGCAAGCAGCAACGGAGAACGGAAAACCTGTTAAAGAAAAAATTGTACTTACCTTTGAACTCTCAAACAACTTGTAACCTCCATGGAATTTTTACACCTATATCCTACAGAAATATTAATTCTTCTTTTTTTAATTATAACTTTTGGAATTTCGTTTATTGAAAAACTAACAAACTGGAAAGGAACCCTGAGTTATATAACAAAAACCTTTGAAGCAACTTTTATCAAAAATTTTGTAAAACCCTTGATTATAGGTTTGATCATTTTAGAAATTTGCACTTTGTTATTTCTTCTTTTTGGAATCTATCAACTCTTTTTTTTAGAAGAAAAAGAATTTGGACTGTTGGGGTGTTACTTTTCATGTCTCTCTATTTTATATATGTTGATCGGCCAACGTATCGCAAAAGATTACCCAGGTGCAACATCACTTACAGTCTATTTTATTCTTAGTGTTTTTGGAGTTTTTATACTGAGCAATTAATCATCAACCAAACTTATACCAAATAAAAATGATTGATTAAATTATCCGAAATAACTTTCATCTATAATACGCCAGTAATTAAGCTCTTTTAATATTTTATTTAAAACCATCTACAAGTTAAGACCGTTGCAAGGTACATGACAAAAACAAAGACCCAAACTTAGGGTGTAAATCATTGTTTGTTAGATTATTAAGACGTATATTCAAGTCATTAAACTACAAATAACACCTACTTTTGCATATAGCATTTGTGACTTACGTACAAGAAAGATAAAAGCTACATTTTTTAGTCAAATAAATATTCTTATCGATTGGGATCGAATTTCAAAAATAATAGACAAGGACTATTCCAGAGGTAAAAGTGCCGTTG
>NZ_JBAHZZ010000130.1:0-12845 GCF_037132785.1 Flavicella sp.
TGATGGAAGCTATTTGTTACAATTTATATAGAAGTCCAAGGATAATTGCCACTAATTCTAAAAACTAAAGGAAAATGAACCAAAAAATAGATCCATAACTAACATAAACAATGAAAATAAGAAAAAAAAATATAAATTTTAGATTTAAAAAGTAATAATGGAAAAAACTTCAAAGAGTTACATGTGGTTATTATGCAACTAAAATCTTGGTTAAGAGCAATACCAACTCATGTAAGTAAATGGCATATACAAGCATATTTTGATGAATTTTGTTTTAGAATTAATAGGTCACAATGCAAAGAATCCATTTTTCATAAAACAATTCTTAGAATGGTACTACAAAAACCTAAATATCAAAAAAATACAAAACAGACACTAGGCGTGTAACTCAGTAAAATTTAATCAACAGAATGAGCCAAGATTGTCAGTAGTTGTTGTATTTTTACTAATCACAGTTTCCATGGAGTTAGATGAAAATAACTAAAACGGAAGAGTCCTGTAGCTCGTATTTTTACTGAACTTTCCTTTTATTTCTAAAATTCACCTACAAAGTTAAGGCATTACAGTACATTAAATTAAAAACGACAAAAAATTGTCTTTTCCTGTTTGAAATACTATATTTGCACGTTTATAAAATTTAAGACTATATTAAGAATGCAAAACAAAGGACTCATAAAACTATTCGCTATCCTTTTTGGAATCGTTAGTTTGTATCAATTATCTTTCACATGGCTGGTTAGCAATGTAGAAAATGACGCAAAAGAATACGCAATTTCACTTGCTGAAGAAAATGATGGTAAAGCAATCGCTAAATTTGAAAGAGCATACCTTGACTCTGTTGCTAACATTCCTGTTTTTGATAAATTCGGAGTTACTTTTAGCTACAACGATATTAAAGACAAAGAAATAAACCTAGGTCTTGACTTAAAAGGAGGGATTAACGCTACATTACAAGTTTCTGTAAAAGACATCTTAATCGGATTGTCTAACAATTCTAAAAATGAATCTTTTAATAAGGCATTAAAAGCAGCTTCAATTGCTCAAATAAACAGCAGTGATTCTTATATAGATTTGTTTTTTATCGAATTTGATAAAATAGCAACTGGAGATGACAAACTAAACGCTCCTGATATTTTTGGCAACAAATCTTTAAGAGAAAAGATCAACTTCCAAAAATCTGACGAAGAGACAAAAGATGCTATTCGTGAAGAAATAAACAGTTCTATCAATACTGCATTTGAAGTATTAAGAAGTAGAATTGACAAGTTTGGTGTTACACAACCAAATATTCAAAGAATTGGTAAGTCTGGTAGAATCTTAATTGAATTACCTGGAGCAAGAGATATTGAACGAGTTAAAAAATTATTACAATCTACTGCTGAATTACAGTTTTGGGAATTATATTCTAACCAAGAGACAGCTCTGTTTTTATATTCCGCAAACTCTAAAATAAGCGAACTTTTTCAAGATGAAAATACTGAAGAAGAAATTACTAATGAAAATGATGACTCAAGTGAAATTGATGATTTATTAGGAGAAGTAAAAGATTCAACTTCAATCAAACAAACAATAGATTTATTTTCTGTTCTATATCCTAGAATTCCTAATAGTCAAAATGAAATAAGCTCTATTATCGGTAGCGCTTCAGTGATTGATACCGCTACAGTAAATAAATACTTAGCAATGGATGAGATCAGAGCTTTATTATCTCCTGAGATGAAGCATGTAAAATTCTTATGGGATGCTAAGCCTATCGCGGATACAGAAGTGATTAACCTATATGCAATCAAATCTAACAGAAAAGACGAAGCTCCTATTCACGGTGATATTATTATCGATGCTTCTCAAGAATATGACCAATTAGGAACAAGTCCTGAGGTAAGCATGACAATGAACTCCAGAGGTTCTAAGTTATGGGCAAAAATGACTTCAGAAAACATAGGTAACTTTGTTGCTGTTGTTTTGGATAACTATGTTTATACTGCTCCAAGAGTAAATACTGCGATTACAGGTGGTAGAACTTCTATTTCTGGAAACTTTACAGTATTAGAGGCGCAAGATTTAGCAAATGTTTTAAAGGCAGGTAAATTACCTGCTGCTGCACATATTATACAGTCTGAAATTGTTGGTCCATCATTGGGTCAAGAAGCAATTGACAGTGGAATTATATCTTTTGCTTTAGCCTTATTATTAGTATTAATTTGGATGGTTTTCTACTACGGGAAATCTGGTATGTTTGCAAATGTTGCTTTATTAATAAACATCCTATTCATCTTCGGAATTTTATCTGCCTTTGGTGCTGTATTAACATTACCTGGTATTGCTGGTATTGTATTAACTATAGGTATGTCTGTAGATGCTAACGTACTTATTTTTGAGCGTATAAAAGAAGAATTAAAAAAAGGAAAAGGTTTGAAAGAAGGTATTTCCGATGGATTTAACAACGCTTTGTCTTCAATTTTGGATGCCAATATTACTACCTTATTAACTGGGTTAATTTTATTCATTTTTGGAACAGGACCGGTTAAAGGATTTGCTTCAACATTAATGATTGGTATTGCTACTTCTTTATTTACTGCAATTTTTATTACAAGAATGTTTATCGATTCCTATTCTAATAAAGGTCAAATATTGACTTTTAACACAGGAATCACAAAAAAATGGTTTACTACAATTGATATTGACTTTTTAAAGAAACGTAAAATCGCTTATATTATTTCTGGGACTCTTATGGTCCTTGGCTTCGCCTCATTATTTACCAATGGCTTAAACTATGGAGTAGATTTTGTAGGAGGACGTTCTTATGTTATCCGTTTCGACCAAGCGACAAACTCGACAAAAGTTGCAAACAGTTTAAAAGCTGTTTTTGGAAGTTCTCCTGAAGTTAAAACTTATGGATCAAACGATCAATTAAAAATCACAACTAAATACCGAATAGAAGAAGAGGGAGAACAAGTTGATACTGAAGTTCAAATTACATTGTTTGAAGGTCTAAAAGATTTCTTACCTGAAGGAACTACTTTAGACGAATTTAAAGGAGGATTTGACGATCAAAAAATTGGAATTCTCAATTCAATTAAAGTCGAACCATCCATTGCTCATGATATTAAAAACTCAGCTAAGTGGGCAATATTCGGGTCTCTATTTGTTGTTTTCTTATACATATTATTGAGGTTTAAGAAATGGCAATATAGTTTAGGAGCCGTTGTTGCCGTTATCCATGATGTAATAATCGTACTATCTATTTTCTCAATCGCATACAAAATAATGCCTTTTGATATGGAAATAGGTCAATCATTTATTGCAGCTATTCTAACAGTTGTAGGATACTCCCTAAATGATACTGTGGTAATATTCGATAGAATTAGAGAATACACTAAAATACATGAAGGATGGAGATATTCAAAAATTGTGAATAAAGCATTGAGTAGTACTTTGGGTAGAACCGTTAATACTTCATTAACAACATTAATCGTATTGTTAGCAATCTTCTTATTTGGAGGTGATTCTATCAAAGGATTTATGTTTGCATTGATTATTGGTGTGTTAGTAGGAACCTACTCGTCATTATTCGTTGCATCTCCAATTATGTTTGATACTTCTGGTAAATTAGAGAAAAAAAAGAACAACTAATAAATACCGTATATATATATGGTAAACCGTCCCTAATAATATTGGGGACGGTTTTCTGTTATTTTCAAAGCAAGAATTATATAGATGAAACCGATTACCATACACGATCAGCAATTTGAGGTTTACATCCATCGTGATAAAATTGCTCAAGCTGTTACATCTTTAGCAAAACAGCTAAAGAACGACTTGAATGGAGAAGTTCCAATTTTTATTAGTATCCTTAATGGAGGTTTTGTTTTCGCAGCTGATTTTATAAGAGCCTTTGATGGTGAATGTGAAATTTCTTTTATAAAACTAGCCTCGTATGAAAAAACGAAATCTACAGGAAAGGTCAAGCAACTTTTAGGTATCAACGAAGAGCTTAGTGGTAGAACTATTGTCGTTTTAGAAGATATTATTGATACAGGAACAACCCTTCAAAAAATACATGAAATATTAGGTGAAGAAAAACTAAAAGATTTTAAAATAGTAACTCTGTTTTTTAAGCCAGACGTTTTTAGAAAAGAATTACATATAGATTATGTCTCTTTTGAAATACCAGACTACTTTATTGTTGGGTATGGACTAGATTATGACAGACTAGGAAGAAATCTTCCTGATGTATATAAATTATTAAAACAATAACAATGAAAAACATCGTATTATTCGGCCCTCCTGGCGCAGGAAAAGGAACACAGGCAGACGTATTAAAAGACAAATACAACCTGGTACATATTTCTACCGGAGACGTATTCCGTTTCAATATTAAAAATAAAACTGAATTAGGAATTTTAGCTAAATCATATATTGATAATGGTAATTTAGTGCCAGACGAGGTAACTATTAACATGTTAAAAGCTGAAGTTGAGAAAAATACTAAAGCCAATGGATTTATCTTTGACGGATTTCCTAGAACAGAATCTCAGGCTGCTGAATTAGACTCTTTCTTAACTAAAAAAGGAACAACTATCAATGCAATGATTGCATTAGAGGTTGAAGAAGATATTTTGGTTGACCGCTTATTAGAGAGAGGGAAAGTCTCAGGCCGTGCAGATGATCAAGATGAATCTAAAATCAGAAATCGTTTTAACGAATATAATACCAAAACTGCTATTGTAAAAGATTACTACGACAAACAAAATAAATATTACGGAATTAACGGTGTTGGATCTATCGATAATATTACAGACTTAATTTCAAACGTTATTGACGGATTACAATAATCATCATTATTTAAATCACACACGAATAAACCACCATAGACATGACAGAAGGGAATTTTATTGACTATATTAAAATCTACGCATCTTCTGGTGATGGTGGTGGTGGATCTACACACTTACACAGAGAAAAATTTATTACCAAAGGTGGACCTGATGGTGGTGATGGTGGTCGTGGCGGGCATATCATCTTAAAAGGCAATAAAAGTATGTGGACATTACACCATTTGCGTTTTTTAAAACACAGTAGAGCTGACAAAGGAGGTAATGGTAGTAAAAGTAGAAGTACTGGTGCTGATGGACAAGATAAATATATTGATGTCCCTTTAGGAACTATTGTAAGAGATGTTGAAACACAAGAAATAATATTTGAAATCACAGATAATCATCAAGAAATAATTTTATGTGAAGGAGGAAAAGGTGGTTTGGGAAACTGGAACTTCAGATCTTCAACCAATCAAACTCCTCGCTATGCGCAACCTGGTATGCCTGGACAAGATGGTTGGTTTCAAATTGAATTAAAACTATTGGCAGATGTTGGTTTAGTAGGATTTCCTAATGCAGGAAAATCGACTTTGTTAGCAACTGTAACCGCTGCAAAACCTAAAATTGCTGATTACGCTTTTACAACTCTAAAACCTAACTTAGGAATTGTGGACTATAGAGATCATCAGAGTTTTGTTATGGCGGATATTCCAGGGATAATTGAAGGAGCTTCAGAAGGAAAAGGCTTAGGTCATAGATTCTTACGTCATATTGAACGTAATTCTGCCTTACTCTTTTTAATCCCAGCAGACTCTGATAATATTAAAGAAGAATATCATATCCTATTGAATGAATTAAAAAAACATAATCCCGAACTATTAGATAAAGCAAGGTTATTAGCTGTTTCAAAATCTGATATGCTTGATGATGAACTTAAAGAAGAAATAAAACAAGAGTTGCCAGAAGGTATTCCAACCTTATTCTTTTCATCTTTAGCTCAAGTGGGCATCATGGAATTAAAGGATGCTATTTGGAAACTATTAACTAAATAGGGCTACATATTAAAATAAAGATAGAGGTGTTATACCAATTTGGTTTTTAAATGACCTAATAATAATTTGGAATGTTTTTTATTCATCTTTGAAAAAATCCCTGTGTTCAAATTTTCAAATGCTTAGATGCTAAAATAAATCATGATTATTTTAAACTGATTTGCTAACAACGGATTGGAAAGTTGAACTTTCAGGTAAAAAACACTCTATTTTAATAACTGAACGCACTTATCATTTCTCGGAATAAATCCTTGTAAACAAAGGCCTTTTGATAACTAGGAATAAACACTGTTTGAGTTGAATCTGGCAGTTGTAAGTAATAAGTTGAGGAGTACATAAATCTAACAAATATTTTCCAAACTTCTTTATCAACTTATGTTAATATTCTAGTTATCAAGAAGTATTAGGTATCCGTATGTACTGATTTTAGAGGTTGAAAAATCTACAGAATTAGCTGTATTTCTCCAGTAAAACAATGAATTCCTATTATACCAAATAAACACCAAAATGATTGATTAAACTAGTTTATATTTCCTTTATATTTCAATATAAAACAGAGCCATAACCTTGGCTATGCTTATGTTTTTTATTTCATCTAAAGAAAAAATAATTCAAATTTATTATCAACCACTCTGAAATTCATTTGGTATTACTTAAAATTGGGCGATTTTTAAAATGTTATTTTTGCTTGTTTACACAAAAAAATTAACATTTTACACCCAGTTTCATCTGTTTACAAAGAGTTTTTTCGAATTAAATCAAATATAAATCGCACACAATTACGACTTTTTCATTAATAAAAACATCGTGAAATACACTTATTTATCGTTAATGAGAATGCCCCGCTTCGCTTTTTTTCAATTCAGACATTAAATAATAAGCTCCACTTTTCGCCAACAGTAAACCTTCACTTTGTTGTTCTTTAAAAGCAAATGAAACAAAGCCATTCGATCTATTCTTTTCCAAAACTTCAACAGGTTCGAACACCATGTTTTCACCCTCTTCTACCTTAAAAACATATATGCTTCCCTCTTCTTTGATAAAAGCCTCTTCTGGAAGTGCTTGCTCTAGTTTTTCATCAACAATAATTTTAGCATTTACATACATACCAACAATTAAATGTTCATATTGATTATCTATTTCTGCATGTACGTGTAAGGCTTTTGGCCCTTTTTCTAAAGATTTTCCAATAGAAAAAATTTCCCCTGCCATATCCTTAAGATCTAATGACTTGACGGAGAACAAGACTTTTTGACCATTTCTCACCTTTTTTATGTCTTTTTCAAACACCATTAAATCCACATGAATATGTTCTATATTTACAATTTCAAACAAAGGCGTTTGAGGTTGTACATATTGACCTGTTTTTACCTTCACAAACTCAATAAAACCATTAATTGTACTTTTAACAGGGGCAGTTGGTAAGATGATTCCTTTTCTAATTTTAGAATAATTCAAACCAAGTAACTGGAGCTGACTTTCATACCCCATAACCAACCCCTTGGCACTAGAATAATCTGCTTTTGCTTTTTGATAATCTCTACCAGAACTAACATTCGCATCATATAATTTTTGTTGTCTTATAAAATCTTGCTCTAAATAATTTAATTGATTATATGTTTGTAAATAATCGGTTTGAAGTTTAATTATTTCTGGATGTGATATATAAGCCAATACTTTTCCTTTTTTCACTTCTTCTCCTTCTATAACTTCAATGCTTACAATATTTGCTCCTAAATAAGTAGTGATGACAGCTTCGTTTTGTGGAGGCACCTCAATCATCCCATTTGCTATAATATACCCTTTCATATTCTGTTTAGAAACCTGCCCTACAGAAATACCTAAAATATTTGCCTGTTCTTTGGTTAGAGTTACTTTATCGGTATGTTCTTCTTTATGATTGTCATGATCGTCATGTCCATCGCTGTCATCATGAACAATTTCAGTTGATGAATTGTCATTATGATTATCTTTTTTGCAAGAGCTAAAAAAACTTAGAATTATAAAGGGCACAATATATATATATAATTTTTTCATTTTATTTTAATTTTGTCGTTAAATAATAAGAAAGTTCTATTTTACTTTCAGCATACATTTGTAAAACTTCCCAGGTTGAAATTTCTAATTCTATCGCATTTTTTAGTGTTTGAATAAATGCAATATAACCCATACTTCCTTCTTTATAAGCAAATGTAGCGCCATTTCTTTGTTCAATTGCCAATGGTAAAGCCTTTTCTTTATAATATTCCCAATTCAGCTTTAATTGATTATATCTAGACAAAGCTATTTCAAAACCGTTTTTAAGTTGCATTTCTTTTACTTTATTTTGTTGATCAATTATATCAACAGCTATTTTTGCAGCTTTAGATTCACCTCTTGCTTTGCTAAACACCAAGGGAATTTTCAATCCAAATTGATAACTGTTATATCCCGTTTGATCTCCAATTTTCTGAAATCCATATTGCGCTGAAATAGTAGGTAAATATTTAGATTTAGAAACCTTCTGTTTTGCTTTAGCAACGGATAAATCACTTTCCCATAAGTTAAATAAAGGATGATTTTTCAATACTTCATTTGATAAAACAATTGGAGCATCAAATTCTTCCCACGATATTTCCGAAACATCAAAAAACTCTTTAGAATACAACCATTGATTCAATTCTTGCAATGCAATTTGATAATTCGTAAAATATTGATATTTCTTTAACTTGATTAATTCACCTTCATTTATAGTTGTATTGTACTCAATTTTAGAAATAGCTTCTGTTTGGAAACGAAGATCTAAAGCTTTATTTAGTCCTGAAAAAACGACATCAATTTCTTTGTACGAATTAAAAATCAATTTTGCTGTATAAGCTTTTACCCAAGCATATTCCACTTTCTGTTTGAGTTCTAATAAATTAAGCTCTAAACCTGTTTTTGCTTTTTTGATCTGCTCATTTGCCAATCTATTTTTAGAAGCAATAGAAAATAACGCTATGTCAGACTGGCCGATTCCTAAAGTCGTATAAGTTGCATCATTGTTATTCCCTATTTCATCTCCTCCAGTAAAAATACGAGTATTTCCAAAATCCCACGCAGTACTTTTTAAAGCCTGTTCTTTGTCAATAATAAGTTGTGAAGTTTTTAAGGCAGGATAATTTTCCGTTGCTATAGTAATAGCAGCATCCAATGAAATTGAAGTTTCTTGACTATAAAGACTTTTCGGATTTATCAAACACAGAACTGTGATAATTCCAATAATTGGTTTCATACTAAAATTATTTTTATCTCGATTTTCAATCCACTTATATAAAATTGGGATTATAAATAATGTCAATAAAGTTGATGTTAACAAACCACCTATTACTACAGTTGCTAAAGGTTGTTGTACTTCAGCTCCTGAAGAAGTAGACAGTGCCATTGGTAGAAAACCAAGCATATCCGTCAAAGCCGTTAACATAATTGGACGAATCCTTCTTTTGGTTCCTAGTCTAATTCTTTCATCTATATCAATTATGCCTTCTTGTTTTAACTCATTAAACCCACTAATTAGCACCAAACCATTTAAAACTGCGACTCCAAATAATACAATAAAACCTACTCCTGCAGAAATACTAAATGGCATATCTCTTAAGAACAAAGAAAACACTCCACCTATTACTGCTAATGGAATAGCCATAAAAATCATAGTGGCTTGCTTAATTGATTTTAAAGCGAAAAAAATCAAAATAAAAATCAATCCCAAAGCAATAGGCACAACTGTTTTTAATTTCGCTGTAGCCCTTTCTAAATTTTCAAAAGCCCCACCATATCTAATATAATATCCCGCTGGTAATTTGATTTCAGTTTCAATTTTTTCTTGAATTTCTTCAACCAATGATTTAATATCCCTTCCACGTACATTAATCCCCACATAAACTCGTCTGTTTGTATTATCTCTACTAATTTGCATTGGTCCCGCTTTATAATCAATCGTGGCCAATTCTTTTAATGGAATTTGAGCTCCATCTGGTAAGCTTACATACAGGTTTCTAACACTCGCAAGATCTTTTCTTAGTTCTTTTTTTAATCTAACAACAAGGTCAAATCTTCTTTCTCCTTCAAAAATAACTCCTGCTACTCCTCCAGCAAAAGCAGTTTCTACAAGATTGTTTAAATCCTTTATATTAACACCATATTGAGCAACCTTATATCTATCATATTTGATTGTTATTTGTGGCTGTCCTGATGTTGCCTCCACTTTTAAATCTGCTACACCTCTTACTGATGATACTAAAGCACCAATTTCTTTTGCTTTGTTCGCTAAAACATCTAAATCTTCTCCATATAACTTAATTGCGATATCCTCTCTTACACCTGTAATTAATTCATTAAAACGCATTTCAATAGGCTGACTAAATTCATAATTGACTCCTGGTATTTGCTCGATAGCTAGTTTCATTTTATCAATTAATTCTTCCTTTGAAGAAGCAGATGTCCATTCTGAAGCAGGTTTTAGAATAACAAATGTATCTGATATATCCATGGGCATTGGATCTGTTGGAACATCCGCAACACCAATTCGACTAATAATATCAATAACTTCTGGAAATTTATCTTTGATGATTTTTTCCACTTTTGTTGTCACTTCAATAGTTTCTGATAAGGCACTACCCGGTTTTAACATAACATGAAAAGCAATATCACCTTCGTCCAATTGCGGTATAAATTCTCCTCCTAATTTTGAAAAAACATATCCTGAAATACCAAGTAAAACCAACGAAGAAATGATAATCAACTTTCCTTTTTTCATTGTTTTTTTCAAACTTTTCTCGTAAATATTCTCTAGTGCTTTCACTATTTTATCTCCAAAAAACACTTTCTTTGATTTTGGGGCTGAAATAAAACAGGAGGTTACCATAGGCACATAAGTAAGACATAACACCATCGCTCCAATCATAGCAAAAATAAAAGTAAGTGCCATTGGAATAAACATTTTTCCTTCAACACCTTCCAAAGTAAGAATCGGCAAGAATACAATAAGAATAATCAACTGACCAAAAAAGGCAGTGTTCATCATTTTAGAAGAGGATTTTAAGGTAATCTCATTCTTTTCTTTTTGAGTTATTGAATGTTTTTTTGATACCTGTTTGTAAATTAAAAAGACAGTGCTTTCTACAATAATTACTGCTCCATCAACAATAATTCCAAAATCAATAGCTCCTAAACTCATTAAATTAGCCCAAACACCAAATACATGCATTAGAATAAAGGCAAACAACAAGGATAAAGGAATCGTTGAAGCGACAATCAATCCTCCTCTCCAGTTCCCTAGGAATAATATAAGTATAAAAATCACGATCAAAGCTCCTTCAATCAAATTGTTTCTTACCGTATTAGTAGTGTTTTTTATTAATTTTGATCTATCAAGAAATGGTTTGATTGAAACTCCTGTAGGCAACGATTTTTGTATTTGCTCAATTCTTTTAGTAACAGCATCAATCACTTTATTTGTACTTGCGCCTTTTAACATTAAAATCATTCCTCCTACAGCTTCACCTTCTCCATTTTTAGTCAAAGCTCCATACCTAATTGCACTTCCAAACTGAACCTTACCAATATCATCGATTGTGATTGGTAAACCATTTATATTTTCTACAACTATATTTCTAATATCTTCTAATGAACGAGCCAATCCTTCTCCCCTGATAAAGTTAGCTTGGTGGTTTTTTTCTATATAAGCACCTCCTGTATTTTGATTATTATTTTCTAAAGCACTGTACACATCACCAATCGTTAATCCCATAGATTTCAAATCATCAGGATCAATAGCCACTTCATATTGTTTGATACTTCCTCCAAAAGCATTTACTTCTACAACTCCAGGAACCATTGCCATTTGTCTCCGAATAATCCAATCTTGAATAGTTCGAAGTTCTTGAATGTCGTATTCTTCTTTATATTCTGGATCGACTTCTAGGGTATATTGATAAATTTCACCTAAGCCAGTAGATATTGGTCCCATAAAAGGTTTCCCAAATCCATCTGGAATGTTTGAGCTTATTTCCGCCAATTTCTCCGACACTAATTGTCGAGGTAAATATGTATCTAAGTCATCACTAAATACAATGGTCACTACAGATAAACCAAAGCGAGAAATAGATCTAATCTCTGTTACCTCAGGTAAATTTGCAACCGCAATTTCTATTGGATAAGTAACAAATTGTTCAATATCTTCGGTTCCTAAATTTGGTGATTGGGTAATAATTTGAACTTGATTGTTGGTAATATCAGGAACCGCATCTACAGGTACTTGCTGTACACTATAAATACCACCAATTATCAATGCAAGTGTTAACAATGCAATAACAAATTTGTTATTGATTGAAAAATCAATGAGTTTATGTATCATTAAATGATTTTTTAGTTAAAAATGAGTCTTAAAAGACATTAAAGGAATGGGTATCCCTCAACAAATCAAACTAAACTATAGGTGGCTGATATAAAGACTGATATACCTCTTGACAAAGATCATTATGTATACTAGATATTTCCTCTAATAAAATTAATTCTAATGACAAGTTAAAAGTAGAAAAATGAAATACATCTACTGTTACCTGACAACATTGACAAGAGCAAAAAGGCGAGCACGAATCAATATCTTCAGAATGTGAATGATTTTCCTGATCAAAATCTGTTTCATCTTCAGAGAAGAAACTATCAGCAGTCGTGTCACTACAAGTCACAAAAGAAAGTGCTAGTATATAAATTGACAATATGAAGGTTACATAATTCATGAATTGCAAAGATAGAAATAATTATTTGCTTCTCAAATGAGAATGCCAAAAGTTTTGGTATATTTAATTAAAATAGACTGAGTTATACGCCTAGTGTCTGTTTTGTATTTTTTTGATATTTAGGTTTTTGTAGTACCATTCTAAGAATTGTTTTATGAAAAATGGATTCTTTGTATTGTGACCTATTAATTCTAAAACAAAATTCATCAAAGTAAGCT
>NZ_JBAHZZ010000156.1:0-23473 GCF_037132785.1 Flavicella sp.
AACTGGAAATAACTCGACGTAGGAGAGTTATTCTATTTCAATAATGCCACGAAATAAAATCAATATTATAATCACTATATTTGAGTATTGAATCACTAAAAATTATTAACGCTTTGTTGCGTTACAACCTTGAATCCAAGTCTCTTGTAGTATTCTTTGAAGTCAAATTTTGCTTCTAAAATATTTGGGTAACCCATTTTTGGTCTAATGAGTCTCTTCTGTTTTATTAAAACTTGGCTTATAAAATTATTATTACTTATTCTTAATGTCGTCCTACCATTCTCATAAAGTTGATTTAGACCAATTAAATATTTCCATTCTAGATTTCTCATATTTTTTTATTTATCATTATCTTTGAAACTTCCAAAGATTGGAACAGGATCATAATTCACCTTATCGCTTTCCTCCAGATTATTATGGAGTAAATAAATATATTGATTATTAATATCCACCTTATTGGGTTGAATTGATAATGATAGTATTTGATAATCATTAGCCTTGGCTATATCATAAAGCATATCAAAATTACTACCTAGTCCTTCAGCTTCATCGATTGGCATAAATCTAATACCGTCTCTAACCGTACCTTTTGCTGTTCTATTAATTAGAGACAATCTAGAAATACAGAGTAGAGCAATAGCTGAATATGTTTGACTGGTACTTCCAGGGTTTTTCTTGCCGTGAAGTGATTTAATCTTGAAAGACAGACCATAATAGGACTTTGGGTTAAGAAGTTCTCGAACTTTAGGTTTCTGTAGCTTAGAACCGCCACATCGATAAAATGCTTCCTGCATTTTCTCTTCTAGAGAAGTAAACTTTTCTAAATCGTTTGAAATACCTTGTAATGATTCAAAAAGATTGTCATCACTACCAACCTTAATATCTTCTCTTATTTGTTCAATAAATTTCTCCATCCATTCTCTAGGAAAAGAATTATTGTTAAACAACTCAAGTTTAGCCCTATGACCTCCTGTGATAGTCTTATCTTCGGAATCAATAAATTTTGAAATTTTTCTAACATCATAAAGTTGTTCACTCACTTCATTATTTACTTTATCTATGATACTAGTTAATTTTTGGAGTTTTCTAATATTAAGTCGTTTGTTTTTTATGTTAATATCACTAAGTAACTTTTCAATTCTTGGAATTATTTCTTCATCTTCTAAATCTTGCTTGTCAAAAATATCTCGAGGCAAAATTTCGATGCATATCTCATTAAAGTCATCTGTTCCTGCATATCTATTCTCTTTATTTTTAAGAAATTCTTTGACGATTAAATCAAATTTTAATCGATATATTTTTTCACACTCTGTAAAGTTAATTTCCTTATTATCTAATTCTTCTACACTAATTATTTTGTTAATCGTACCTAGCTCTTTTAAAACCTCAGTATTCTTTGTTTTTAGTGCTTCTAATACTTTTATATTTTCATCTATTTGTAAATCTATTTGTTCTAAGTCACTTACTTTTATTCTATTTGCATTTGCTTCCTGAAAATTCTCAAGAAAAGTTTGGTAATAGTTTTTTGATTTCTCCAGTTTTTCATTAGTTCCGTTATCCTTTTGAAGAGACTCAAATGCATACTTATTTGTTATATTTTCAATGTACCCATCAACATCAGGAATTGTTAATGTTTTTAGAGTGGTTTCCAAGCTGTCTATCAGAGTATTATGAGTACTTCTTTTTTTATCGACAATGTTGTAAATATTATTTACCTTTTTTAATTCTTTATCAATCTCTTTGTTTTGAGAGTACAACTTTAAGTAGTCAATAATGTCATTTTTTGAAGCATCAAATAATTCGTGATGTTCAAATTGTGAATTCTCAGCACGTGATTCCCATGAAGAAATATAATCCGACGGATTATCGAGTTTTGTTAAAATGACTTTTAATGACTTCCAGTTTCCCTCTTCGTTTTGTAGTCCTTCAATATCTTTTTCTAAGGAACTCTTTTGACCAGTAAAGTATTGCTTAATTTTTTCTGAATCCCCCGTATCAAATATTGGCTCTAAAATATATGGTACGTATTCCATAACTCCATTTAAATCTAACCAAAAACCTTTGTCAGTTTTCTTACAAACAGGTAAGTTTTCTAATAACACTTCTGGATGTGGTATATGTCTATCAATCTCGTTACCTTCTGGAACCTTCGTTGTTACATTTTCATTTTGATACTTGTGTATGACACTTTCCTCTTCTAACGTAAGCTTTCGATTTAGATTTAAAGCCCAATAGGCTAATGAAAATGAATCATCTATGTTGTTAAGTAATTTGAGCTTTAGTTTAATCTTTAAAGAATTTTCTACATCGCTTATTATTTGACTAATATTGAGTAAAATATGCTTGTCAAACTTTCCATTCTTATTTAAAAAACTAAGAATATTACCTTCCTGTAATCGGTTTTCTAAATATTCTATATTTTCAATATCCTTTTTGTTTTTGTGATAATTCTCATAATGCTTTAAAATTTCTTTTGCATTTTTATTAAAATGCTGCATCCAAGAAAAAAATTTAACAAGTCGTTTGCTCTTACCATCCCAATAAAGCTTGTTCTCTTGCGCTATCTCAAATTTCTTGTCAATTTTTGAACTCTCACCTTTAAGCTTATCAATTTTAGCCTCTGCAATCGTTCTTAAATTCTTTAGACTATTCTGACTATCATAAAAAGTTGTCAATAACGATTTCATAATGATATTGGACCTATCTATCTGTTGCGTTAGATAACTATGTTTTACCAGTACATATTCCTTTTTTACTTTGTCACGCTCTTGCTTTTTCAGCAAGAGTTGCTGAAGTTCAGTTTGCTTATGCTTTAACTTATCTATCTCTTCGCGATTAGACTCATATTGTTTGATATCCCCACTAAGTTCTTCAACTGCTGTCTTAAATACTTGATTGAACTCAATTTCTTTTTCATTACCAAATAAAAAATCTTGAATCTTTTCACTCCTTTTAATATCTAACGACTCTCTTGAAAACGCTTGAATAATTTTCGCATAGCTTTTAAGAGATTCATAGCTTGCCGATAAGTCTACTGGGAGAATATAATTTTCAAAAAGTAGTTTATGAAATTTGTTAAGCCTAGTCCAGGATTCGCAGACATAGCCTTGAGTGTCAAAAATATGATTTTTAAATTCCTCAATAGGCAGGAGGCTTTCTTCCCTTAAAAAACATGAAACACCCAATACTTTATTTATTGAAACCATTTTATTTTCAGTTTCAAAATTCTCACCTGCTTGTATTATGAATGATTGGGAACTACCTGTGCTTTCAAGATAAATACCAACAATAATGTATTCTTCATGTTTCATTTCTATATTGACAAATGCATAAGCTATATCGGTTCCTTTGCCGGAAGTTCTTAAGACCATCGTTTTGGGTATTCTCGGGTCACTACTATCAGTGGGTGAATGAAATGCTTTTGAACCAACAAAAATTAATTGCAAGATATCTGCAATCATACTTTTCCCAGAACCTCCTTCTCCAACAAAATCGGTTCTAAATGGATTAAACTCATAATCAAACGCTTGATGATGAACAATTCCTAATGTGGATAATTTTTTTATTCTTGGATATCTTTTCATTTTAACTCACTTAGTGTCTCATCAATATTTGTAATTAAATCTTCATAAATTAATATTAACCTGTCAAATGCTGGTAATAAATCAAATTCATCACCCTGAAGCTTCACCCATCCAATTTTCTTGAATTCAGTTAGTGCAGACTGAATAGCAGAATCAATGGCTTCGTCATTTAAGTTTCCAGGGTTTGTATTCCTAGATTTTGCTATTAATCTATAAATGCCGGGTTTTAAATCTTCATAATCTAACCTTATTTTTTTCTGTAAGTCTTGAACAGAAGAAACATCTACCTGCTTATCTATATAGAATATTTTGTAAATAATAAAACCTATAATTACAAATTCACTTTTCATATGATGCCTATGATTAGTGTCAATCCTTCCCCTATTTGCACCGATGAAATCTAAAAAATAATAAGTGTTTGGTTCTGTTCCTGCAAAAGTAAGCTCAACATTAAATAGATCTCTATAGTAATTTACTAAGCTAATTTCATTGGCATTCAAATAATTATACAACTCTACTTGTTTACCCTCTCGCTGGATATGGACTCCATCTTTGAGTTTATAATCAAGAATCGCAAATAATTGCGGAGTATCTGAATGATTTAAAAAACTTGTTATTCCTTCTTTGATACTTTCATTTTCCATAGAGTAATTTCTTGATTTATATTATTTTTTTCTTTTATTTTTTGCATTTCAAAATTTAGACTTTTCTCTTTACGTGCTGTTCTAATTATATTGTATATGGTGCTTACTGCAACTTGACCATCTTTTGTTTCATCCAAAATATTAAAAAAGGTTTTAGATAAATTAATGCTTCCTTTTAAATCTATTTCTGACAGAATAAAGTATTCCCATTTTCTTACCAAATCCTGTTGTTCTAGAACTTTTAACACCTTTTGCTTATTTTTTTCTATTACTTTTTTATTGACAGAGTATTTTTTAATTTTTTTAGATTGCGGAGGAAAAAGCTCTCTTTCTCTTTCTAAAATTGTGAAGTTAGGAGTATTAATATGTGTAATAGGGTTCTCAATTTTATTTGGTAAAATCGTAACTCGCTTATTATCCACTTTACTTTCTTTTAAGAGAAAGTGTATGAATTTTTCTACTTTACTGTTAAATTGGGGTCTGTTTAGAGTTGCAAATAATTGTCTAATTTTTGGTTGTATTCTGTCTAACTTTCTATCTATAGAATCTAATCGTTCATTCAAATATTTGATAAAGTGGTGAACGTCAGAAATAAGATCATTTATTTCAGAATCAGATATTTGTTTTTTTTCTAAAATAGTACGAATTACCTTAGTTTCGGAGTATGCAGAAGCCAACTCACCACTTTGAATTTGAGCATTATCCAAATTATTTTCAACTTCTTTTAGAATGTCAATAAAATTTTGATTAGAATCTTCGGTTTTACTTTTAAGTTTGTTAACTGAATCAACTATTTGTCTATCAAGAAAATCAATTTGCCCTCTTAAGTCAGGTTCATTTTTCTTAAATTCTTCCTCTAACCAAAATTTTAAATCTTCTAAAGTTTCTTTTTGTCTAAGTGAGTGAGTGAGATGAGAGCATATCTTTGCGATTCTAGTAGGACTAAAGTTTCCTTCTAAGGTCTTTTTTGCGTAGGCGTGAAAGCGGTATGCGTAGTCTTTAAAATAATACTTTTGGGATTCTTGGTTGTAATCAAGAAAATATTCTTGTAGTTCTGCTATGTGACCACTATAAATTTCCTTTGGATATCTCTCACCTGTCTTGACAATTTTAGCAAATGTATCGTGTATATCATTCTCAGTAAATTTGCCATCAATAAATAAGTTGTTTTCAATTTTATCGAACAATAGCATTACTGCTAAACCAACTTCTTTTTTTGGAAATAGAAGTTGATATACACCTGGCTCTTTTATCTCTTTTATAAAATCAAAACTTATTTTATTTGTCTCATCCAATATTACTAATCCGTCAATTTTAAGTGAAAAATCCTATTAATAGACTTTAAATATACATTTAAATGATTATTCACCACTTACGAATATCCGTATTTTATTCGAAATAACATTTTTCACTAGCATTTCTCTTTTTAACGGTTTGTATTGCTCCAATAAATCTCTCTAAAAATAATCATAACAATTCTCCTCAAACTCTTCACAACTTCAACAAATAATTCTTTCATAATCCAGTATTTAAATAATTAGTAGTTCCTAGTAAGATAGCCAGAGCCAAGGCTTGAATGTTTTGAGGCTTCAAAAAATAACCTGCTTCATCAGTATTGGTTATAAATCCCATTTCTACAAGTACAGCTAGACAGAAAGTAGTTTCTCGTAGCACCTGAAAATCAGCAAACTTAATTCCACGTTTTTTAAACCCTAGTTTTTGAGTACTTTCATCCAATACAGATAAACCTAATGAGATAGATGCTTTTGCATTTAGGTTATCAGAATTATGTACAAACACTTCCACACCTTTTGAAATGGTTGATGAAGCATTACAATGCAACGACACAAATACATCAGCCTTCAACGCTTTAGCCAATCGACTTCTATCAGACAAAGAAATCAACGTGTCTTTATAACGAGTTAAGTATATATCCAACTCATCATCAAAAACCGTTTTATTGAGCCTAATGATTTCTTTGGCAACATTCAACACCACTTCTTTTTCTTGAATATTATTTATGCCAATTGCACCTGAATCTTTTCCGCCATGTCCAACATCAACTACCACGACTTTTTTCTGACTAAAAACAAAACACATTTGTAGCATCAAAATCCAAAAACTGACGTTTTTGAACGTTTTTTTTAAATGTGTTTTCATAATTAAATCGTTTTTAAGCATTGTGTTTCATAAGATTTATTACGCTTTGATTGCAATTGAAATCAAAACAAATCAATAATTATTATTTATATAAAATATTGATATTCAATAATTTGTATTCAAATATAATGTATTTTTCATATATCAAAATCAAGCAAATCTTAAAACAATTTAGATATGAAAAAATCACTTTATGCAACCAGTTTATTGTTACTCATCTCAAATTCCATTTTTGCCCAAATTGGAGGTATTGAAGATTCTGTTAATGATGTTTCCGATACCATTCGAGCCATTTTTCCAATCATTTTGGGTGTCATTTTCTTAATAGGTTTCCTATTTAATGCAGGACACTTCTTTGGGGAAAACGCCGATTTAAAAAAAGGAATCACACGTGTATTGGTATTCGTACTTATTGCAGGAGCAGTTGTAGGCATTTTTACTTACCTCATAAGTATTGTGGTGTAATGAAGAAATTCGAAGTCTATAAAAACATACGAAAGCGTGCCGTGATAATGGGCTTGCCCATTTCACTGTTTGCACTCATGATGACAGCCGTTATCGGCTCATTATTGTTCATCATCTTTTCGTTCAGTTTTACCATTATCATTTCTGTGTTTGTATTCAATGCTTCCCTATATGTAGCCTTAACACACATTACCAAGAATCCAGCACTATTACAGATTCAAAAAGTATTTCCGAAAACCATTAGTAATAAAAAGCAAAGTCGCCTCTATTATGAAAGCCTATAATGGGCATTTAATTAATAATAATCAATATGAAAAAGATAAATCTAGCAGCATACCATCCAATTTTAAGCATTGAAGAACACATTGTATTTGCCAATAATGGTAATGTGGTGCTATGTTATAAAGGCGATTTACCCGAAATCTATTCCTTATCCGAAAAAGACTTTGAAGACATTCACGGTTCGTGGTTTCAGGCGTTTAAATCTTTACCTACGAGTACAGTTATCCATAAACAGGATGTTTATCAAAAGGCTGATTATACTTCGGAAGCATTGCCTAATGATACCTTTTTAGAAAAAGCAACACACAGTTATTTTAAAGGAAGAAATTACTTAAAACATTCTTGCTATTTGTTTTTCATTCTGCCATATAACAAAGCCCTAAACGCTTCCAAGTTTACCAATCCGTTTCGGAAAGTTGAAAAAGGGATTCATAAAAAAATGGACCATAATGTTCAGGAATTTATCACTTCGGTGAATGATGCTATTTCCTTTATTAATAACAGTCGAAAAGTAAAGTTTACACCACTCAACGAGAATCAAATTATTGGCATCACTGATGCCTATTTCAACGGGTTTAATGAAGGTTTTGATACGGACATCCAGTTAAAGAAATCTAACATAGAAATCGGTGAAAATCATTTTGATGTATTGGCAGTCAATAGCGAACTTTGTTTTGGTGATGTCGTACAGAGTAGTAAAACCAACGATAAATTTACTTCGGATGATTTTGTATTCCATCAAGGATTTATTGATGGATTGGGAATGAATTTGAATGAAAATCATATTATCAATCAAATCATCTATCTGGATGATAAACATAAATGGCGAAAACTACTCGACAAGAAAATTGAAGAACTCAATAAGAGTTCCAATTTCGGAACACAGAATAAAGTCATTTTAAAAAAGATTGAAGACATCGTTGCCAAAATCAATGAAGATGATTCTGCACGAATTATTCGAGGACATCTTAATATAGTTTTTTGGTCTAAAAAGGAAGCCGAATTAAGTAATATTGCTTCCAAAATAAAAACAGAGTGTAAAGAACTCGATATTGTTCCCTACTATCCAAAAGGAGAAGAACGCAAAAATTACTTTTTAAACAGTTATTTCTGTTTTTCCTCTAATTTTTCAAATGAAGATTTGTATGTCACCGATTTAAAACACGCCTTGTGTTTATACATCAACAACAGCAATTACAAATCTGATGAAGTTGGCATCATCTTTAATGACAGGCAGCATAACATTCCAGTACTCAAAGATGTTTGGGATGAACAAAAGAAACGCATCAAAGCACGGAATTTTGCCATTTTTGCACCAACTGGAGAAGGAAAATCCTTTTTAGCGAACAATATACTTCGCCAGTATTTTGAGAATAATGTACGCCTAGTCATTATTGATTTAGGAGGTTCGTACTCCAAATTCGCTAAACTCTATCCAGACGACCATATCATTCTACGTTATGAGCAAGGAAAGAATTTAGGTATCAATCCTTTTTATATTTCTTCAATAGAAGATTTAACACCAGAAAGGCTTGAAGATTTAAGCATATTCCTTTTAGAACTATTGGCTTCGGGAAAAGAAGCAACCAAAGCCGAAGAAGTCGCCATTAAAAAAGTGCTTCGTTATTATTACAATTCCATTGAAGATAATCACTCTTTGGCTAGTCTTTATCAGTTTGTTGATGACAAAAAAGACACACTTATCCAGGAACTAAAAATTCAGGAAGAATATTTCAGTATTTATAACTTTTTGCACATTCTTTCAGAATATGTAGATGATGGTTTGTACAGTTTTCTATTTAATGTAAGCGAAGACCAAACCTATAAGATTGAAGACAAACGACTCATTGTTTTTGAACTCGATGAAGTCAAGGACAATAAAGAAATCTTATCAGTAATGTTAAAACTGATTAAATCAGCAATCCAACGTACCATTTGGCGCAATCGTTCTGAAAGAGGAATTATCCTTTTTGACGAGTTTGCCAAACAACTCAAATTCAAAAACGTGCTTGAAAGTGTAGAATTCTACTATCAAGCCATCCGAAAACAAAACGGAGCGATTGGCATTATTCTACAATCGATTAATCAACTTCCAGATAATTCTACATCAGCAAGTATTTTGGAAAACACACAAGTAGTTTACAGCCTACGGAATGAAAAAGGCTATGTAGAATTGCAGAAACGATTGAACCTCTCAAGCCACGATTTGAATCAGTTAAAATCCATCAGAAACAATTTAACAGGCGCAAGAAAGCACACCGAAATGTTTATCAAAATTGGAAAAGAAAGTAACATTTTCCGATTGGAAGTTCCCAAAGAAGTCTATGCAGCATACCTCACAGATGGAAAAGAAAGCGACCGCATAATGCGGATTTATGACAAGACCGATAATATGGAAGAAGCCATAAACACATTCATAAAGCAACAGCAGCCATAGGCTGTTTTTAAGATCAATTGAGTATTAATTAAAATCAGGCAATGCCTGTTAAAAACAAAAATTATGAAGAACAAAATCACAACATTAATTATCGCATTAACCATTATTCTTTCATCATCTGGTCACATTGTGGCTCAAGGGATGCCAGTTTATGACAACACCAATTTTATCAGTTTTGCAAAATCGTTGATAGAATCTGCAAAACAGACTTCACAATTATTAAAGTCAGTTCAGTTTCTAAAAAAACAAAAAGAGAATATTGAGAAAGTCAATAATGTGATAAAACAGCTAAAAGCAGTTCGAGAATTAACTCGAAATAACCAACGGTTATTTGATATTGTGCAGGACGATTTACGAGAAATCTTGAATTCGCCATACATAAAGTCCGATGAAGTAAATCGAGTTTCAGAATCCTTTAATGCTATTATAGAAAATTCCCTAGATGGTCTGGATTATATCGACCAGATATTATCGAGTGATAATCTAAAAATGACGGATGCAGAGCGAGCAGAAGTATTGAAAGAAATGGAACTACAGTCTAATGAAATGGTCGCAGAAATTGAGGCAAAAATAAGACGTTATCGTGAGATTATCGCTTTTAGGGAAATGCAGGATAAAATCAATAATCGAGAAGCCAAATACTAATGTCGGGAATTTTTTTAGGCATAGGGTTAGAATATATTGATGCGGTTTTTACCACCATCAAGAACAGTGATTTTTCGCAGTACACTATTGTTGGAATGAAAACACTGGCCATATTATTCTTCCTAATAAACATCCTAAAAAAATACAATGAAGGTGTTGCTAATAATGAGGGGTATACTTGGGGGTTGACACCTTCAGAGTTGGCGAAGAATTTTGCAGTCGTCATTTTGGTGATTTTTTCAACACAGGTATTAAGCGTCTTTGACACCATTTTGGTAGCCATCGAATCCCAATACCGAGACACGGCTCCGGCACTCCTCCCATTACAATTGCAAGATATTGATTTGGAACAGGATGTGGGTGCTTTGGTAGCCGCCAAAAAAGCCTTTGCAATGCTCTATGAAGCATTAGTAACACCATTATATGGGCTGAAAATGTTATCATTTATCATAGCCATGTTTCTATGGATATTGGATTTGTTTATCTACCCATTATTTCTGGCAGAACGTTTCTTTTTACTCGGAATTATGCAAGCCTTTTTTCCATTGGTAATAAGCCTGGCAGTATTTGAAAAATTTAGACCCTTGGCATATAATTTCTTTAAACTCTATGCAGGAGTCTATATGCTAGTTCCTGCTTTTTTTCTGGTCAATGTTTTTGTCAATAATCTCTATACTGAAATTAATACCAATTTCTGGGGAGACCTATTCGGGACTGATTGGGGAAGCACCTTTTTTGCGCCTTTATTACAATTTGGGTCTATCGGATTTATCGTATTACTAAAATTTAAACTCTATCGTCGTGCTACTTCTTTTGTGTTTAGGCTATTCACTGCCTAAGGGTGCTTAAAGCACATTTGGCAATAAAAATGAGATAAAAATATATTATAAAATGAAATTAAGATGAAAACACCTTATAAAAATATTTACAATGTCCTGAAGTTAAATCGCTTCATTGTTCTAGCAGTGGTTATCGGGGCTGTACTCACTTGTATTGTTTCTGTAGTATTGGTTGTAAAACTCCATAAAGAAACCGTCAATAATGCTTTCGTCGTTAATACCGATGGAAGTGTAATTCCTATAAAACTCGTTTCCCAACAAGAGAATTTAGAAGTGGAAGCCTTGGCGAATTTAGAATTGTTTCACACTTATTTCTATCATATTGATGCTAGTAATTACGAAAAACATTTGGAGAAAGCTTTATGGCTAGGAAATAGTTCAATAGATGCTTTATATCGACAGAAAAAAGCAGATGGCGTTTACAATCGGATTTTGCAATATTCTTTGCTTCAAAGAGTATTGAGCATTGATTCTAAAATTGATATTCAATCAAAACCATATCGGTTTGAAACCAAGACTATTTTTGAAATTAATCGAGGGTCGGTAACCGACATTTATGAACTCATCACAACGGGTAATCTGATTCATGTTGAAAGAAACTTTCCGAAGAATACACACGGATTACTCATTACCAACTTTTTTGAAAATACACTTAAAAAAATCAATTATGAAGATAGAAAAAAATAAACTCATTTTTGCTGCCGTCATTTTATGTGTGGTACTTTTTATTGGTTCATATTCTGTGATTATGCTTGGAGAAGATGAAGAAACAACTATTGAAAATAATCAAATTCCTGTTCCAAAACTTAAAGATGAACAAAAGGAATATGAATCTAAATTAGAGGCATTGGATGACTTAAAAGAAGTTCGACAAACCAATGCTCCAAGTATCTATGATGAGCGTTTATTAGATTCCACAGGAGTCTATGACCGTGATTTGTTGAGTAAAGAAAAGATGCGCATAGTAGACAGTATCTACAATGAAGGACGTATCAGTTATACAGATAGAAGTTATAGAAAGTCGAAAATCAATGCATTGCCAAAGATTGTTCAAAAAGACACTGTATTTATTGTTGAAGAAAAAGCAACAGCAATTGAGACTAAAGAATTAGCATTGGTGCATCAACTCTTTTTTGCTTCAAACCCATTGGAGAATGAAAACCTAAATACTCAAAATACAGATGGATTTATTTATGTTCGGGTCGATGGGACACAAACGGTAAGAAAGAATTTTCGCTTGCAAATGCGATTGACACAGAAGGCTACAATCAACAATATCATTTTTCTTAAGAACACACCTATTTATGGCTTCGTCAGTTTTAAACCGAACAGAACCATCATTAAAATTGAAAATATCAATCATCAACCAGTAGAATTAAAAGCATTTGACCTGCAAGATGGTAGTGAAGGTATTTATGTAGAAAACAGTTTTAGAGCTGAAGCTAGACAAGAAGTCGTAGGCGATATTGTGGATGACATTAATATTGCCGGAGTACCGCAAGTAAGTGGTATCAAGAAAATATTTCAACGGAATAACAAAAATGTAAAAGTTACGATTGCTAATAATTATAAATTAATCCTAAAAATCAAGAAATGAAAACTATCACATCACTTCTAATATTATTAAGTTGTTTTCTCGTTAGCGGACAGCAGCCAAAAACATTAGATACTATTTATGCTAATGATAAAAAGAATGTCGCTCTGTTTTTTCCGAATTCAATTCGGCAAGGAATCACAGGAGCAGATCATTTTGTGTTTACCTATAATAGAGAAAAGGAACAATATTTTGGGTTGTTACAAGCAAAACCAGGAGCTGAAAGTAATTTACTAACCATCACTAAGGCTGGACAAGTGTATTCCTATATTTTGAAATACGCTGATAAGTTGCCAAAGTTGAATTATTTTATCCCTGAAAATGAAAGTATTGGGAATGAAAAACCTAAAAAGATAAAATTGAAGCCAATAATTGAACCAATCAACGAGTATGCAACTCGTGTTACATACTTTCAAAAATTCAGTGAGTATTTATTGAAGTCAAAACAGGAACGTATTGCAACAAAACGAAAAAAAGGAACGCGATTGCGTTTACAAAAGATGGTATATAATACTTCAGAAGTATATTTAGTTATTGAGATTCAAAACTCTTCAGGAATCAATTTTGAAGTCGACTACTTGAATATCTACAGAACCAATGGTAATAAGAAACGGAAAGCATCTTTTCAAAGATTAGAACAAGTAGTAATTTACAAGCATAAAATGCCTTCAATAATTAAGGATAAGCGGATCCAGCGATTTATTTATGTGCTTCCTAAATTTGTATTGGGTGATAATGAGAAATTGCAGATTGAATTACAGGAATTGAAAGGGAATAGAAATATTATTTTGACGACAAGCCTTTGAATAGATTAAGTAGCAACCGTTTAATAAAACCCCAAGCTGATAGCTTGGGGTTTTAATTATTCTTCTTTACCACTTGTTTTAAAACCAATTCGCTCCCTGTTCTGCTGTTCAATCTGTACTTTGTCTTTTTGCAGTAAATAATTTAATGCCTGATGAATATCCTTAAACTTTACATTCATTTCTTTTTCGAGTTTGGCAATCTCTTCTTTAAGATTCCCATAGTCTGTGAGATGTTGTCGTAACATTACAAAAGCCCGCATAATTACAATGTTTACATCAATCGCTTTATCACTTTTGAGTACACTAGAAAGCATTGCCACACCTTGTTCGGTAAAGGCAAAAGGAGTGGTCGGACTAAATTTGATGTTCTCTGGGAGGTTATCACAATTTGTGATAACCTCTTTCCACTCGTCCTTTGAAAGTTGAAACATAAAATCATCGGGAAAGCGTTTGAGGTTACGTCTAACGGCTTGTTTAAGCACTCTAGTTTCCACTTCATAAAGTTCTGCTAGGTCAAAATCGAGCATTACTTTGTTTCCTTGAATATTATGAATTTTATTTTTTATTATAGATAGTTCCATTGTGTTATTTTTTTAAGTGGTATTACAAATTTTGAGAAGTTGTTTTTGAAATTAGCTTCATTTCCTTCTCTTTGAACTGAATTCTTAGCCTTTGCATATCATCACTCACTTTACGTTCAATAACCTTTGCATAGATTTGGGTTGTAGATATTCGGGAGTGACCCAACAATTTTGAAACTGTCTCAATGGGCATTCCATTACTCAATGTAATCGTTGTTGCAAACGTATGTCTAGCGATGTGGAAAGTCAAGTTCTTTTTAATACCACAGACATCAGCAATTTCCTTTAAATAAGCATTTAATTTCTGATTTGATATTTTAGGAAATATACTTCCTTGAGATATAGATTTATGATTACTCTTATACTTTTCAATGATTTGTAACGCTTTTGGTAATAAAGGTATTCGTATTGGTTTTGTTGTTTTTTCGCGTCTGTAATAAATCCATAGTTCGCCATCGATTCCTATACATATATTATCTGCAACCAAGTGAATGACATCGATATAACTTAAACTGGTATAGCAACTGAACACAAATAAATCCTTTACCAATTCTAATCTAGGGATGGTAAATTGTTTATTTTCTATCTCTTGAAGTTCTTTGAGGCTTAAAAATCCTCTTTCATTTTTAATAAATTTGGCTTTGAAATTGATAAAAGGATCACGTTCTATCCAACCCAATTTAAATGATAGGTTTATCAATTTTCTAAAACGCTCGATATGCTTCATTACAGTATTATTGCCCATCCGTTTTTGATGGTCAACGGGTACGTAACCTCTAAGATATTTTTCAAATTTTATAATAAAGTGGTAATCGAGTTCTCGCAGATAAATGTCTGAGGTTTTATAAGATTTCAATAAAAATTTGGAAATATAGTTTTGAGTAGTGAAATAATTCTTTTGTGTTCCCCATTTTAATTTACTGACCATATCTTCATTATGGTAATTGATAATATCCATAATGGAGTGATTATTTTCATCTTGACCAAAGTATCTTGCTTTAATGGCTTGTGAAGTAATCAATTTATGCTCTGACATCAAATCCCGATAACACTTAAAAAGATGGTTATAGGTTTCGTCCAAATAGCTGTTGAGGCTTCTTGATTTCTGACTTGTTCCCCGAGCTCTATTCTTATGGACATCCCAATCAGTAATCAAAACTTTTCGTTTTAAGCTGATGGTTGCTCGTTTTCCATTTACGGTAATTCTAGCATAGATGGATGCTTGCTTGTCTTTTGCTCTGGGAAAGTCTGCCCAAAACAAAATACTGAAGGTTGAAGATGTTTTCATGATTTCGTCTTTTAATTAACATTAATTCGTTGTTATCAGACGAAAGTCAAATCACTTATAAAGATACATTTATTTACTCGACAATAGATAATTTTAACAAATCGGTCAACACTTTTGAAAAAATAAGTTTGTTATCCGATTTGTTGACGTTTTTAATGAGATTCTATGACTTATAATGATATGCAGAAAAACAGAAAAACCTGTAAATCATAAGATTAACAGGTTTTTAGTATAGATTGATTCTATAAAAAGTCGGGGTGGCAGGATTCGAACCTGCGACCTCCTCGTCCCAAACGAGGCGCGATGACCGGGCTACGCTACACCCCGAAAGTGCTTTTGAAATTAGTATCCAATTTCAAGATGCAAATATAGTTAAAATGAACATTTTTTCAGCTAAAAACAAAAAATATTTTGTCATTTTTTATCTGTTGTTTTTGATTGCGTTTTCTAATACTTTTTATACTATTGCTAACTAATATTCCTTATGTAAATCTTATTGGTTTTGCTTATAATCTGATTATAAAAAATTATAAACAATAAGATTGTCTACTCTGGAAAAAGGTTATTTTTGTTAAAGAAATTTAAATACAATATTATGTCAGATACAATAGAAAGAATCAAATGTCTTATCATAGGTTCTGGGCCAGCAGGATACACTGCAGCGATATATGCAGCAAGAGCAGATTTACAACCTGTTATGTATACTGGTTTGCAAATGGGAGGTCAGTTAACAACAACAACAGAAGTTGATAATTTCCCAGGATATCCAAAAGGAACCGATGGGACTGCAATGATGGAAGATTTGAAAACTCAAGCTGAACGTTTTGGAACAGAAGTTCGTTTTGGATTGGCTACGGAAGTGGAGTTTTCAAAAGAAGAAGGAGGAATTCATAAAATTACTATTGATGGAGTTACTGCAATTGAAGCAGAAACTGTTATTATCTCTACAGGAGCTACTGCTAAGTACTTAGGTTTAGAAAGTGAAGAGAGGCTAAAAGGCGGAGGTGTTTCTGCATGTGCTACTTGTGATGGATTCTTTTACAAAGGACAAGATGTAGTTGTTGTTGGTGCTGGTGATACTGCTGCTGAAGAGGCAACTTATTTGTCAAATATTTGTAAGAGCGTTACTTTGTTAGTTCGTAAGGATTATATGAGAGCCTCTAAAGCAATGCAACATAGAGTTCAAAAAACAAAAAACCTTAAGGTGTTGTTCAATACTGAAATTGATGTGGTGTTAGGTGAAAGTGTTGTGGAAGGTGTAAGAGCTGTAAACAACCAAACCAATGAAAAACATGATATTCCTGTTACAGGAGTGTTTATTGCTATCGGTCACAAACCAAATACAGATATTTTTACTGATATTTTGGATATGGATGAAGCAGGTTATCTAATTACAAAAGGAAAATCTACAAAAACGAATCTTCCAGGTGTATTTGCAGCTGGAGATGTGCAAGATAAAGAATACAGACAAGCTGTTACTGCGGCAGGTACTGGTTGTATGGCAGCCTTGGATGCAGAACGTTATTTGGGCTCTTTAGAATAAGGAGTTTATATAAATCAAAAAAAGCCGTATGAAATATCATTCGGCTTTTTTGTTTTTAGTTGATGGACTATACTTTTTATAGGATTATTGTTAAGGAAAATAATTCCTTATGAAAAATAAATTATGCTTTGTGATTTTATTTTCTTATAATTTAATTGCTTAATAGTTGAGTTTTTTACATGAATTAAGGATTTACGAGAAAGATATTCAGAATAGTATTTATGATAAAATCTTATTGTAACAGCAGTTGTAATATTCGAATTGGAAATGAGGTTTTTACTCAACGGGATTATGATATTATTACTGAATAGCAAAATACAGGGATTATTAAATAAAAGATAAAAATGAACGAAAAAGAATTGTATAAGTTGAGGTTTCCAATCGGAGAATTTGTAAAGCCAGGTCAAATCACATCAGAACATGTAAAATCTTGGGTAGATGAAGTGAAAAAATTCCCAGAAGAATTGAGAGCTGTAGTTAAAGAACTTACAATAGCAGAATTAAATTATAGATATCGTCCTGGAGGATGGACTATCAAACAAGTTATTCATCATTGTGCAGACAGTCACATGAACAGTTTGATTCGTTTTAAATTGGCACTTACAGAAGAATGTCCAGTAATTAGACCTTATTTTGAAGATCGTTTTGCTGAATTACCAGATTCTTTAGATAATAATATAACAGATACTTTATTATTGTTAAAAGGTTTGCATGCTAAGTTGGGAACCGTAATGGAAAACCTCTCTACAGAGGATTTAGCTAAGCAATATATTCATCCAGAGCACGGTCATAAATTCTGTTTGGATGAGGTAATAGGAATCTATGCTTGGCATTCAAATCATCATTTAGCACATGTAAAACAGGCTTTGAAATTAAAATTTTAGTTAAGAGAAATGATAAAAATAGATGTAACTTTTGAAAATTTAAATTTAGTAAAGCAAAGATTGCCAAAAGGAGAATACGATTCGTGTGTGTTTAAAAATTGTGATTTCTCAAACGGGAAAATCTCTAATATTGAATTTTTAGATTGTCAATTTATAAACTGTAATCTAAGTAATGTTGAAGTTGTAAATACTGCATTTAAAAATATGTCATTTGTAGGTTGTAAAATTATGGGTGTTGATTTTGGAAAGTGTAATCTTTTCTTATTGGAATTCTCATTTGATACCTGTCAGTTATCTTATTCTGTTTTTTATCAATTGGAATTGAAGGCAGTGTTGTTCAATGATTGTAATTTACAAGAGGTGGATTTTACAGAAGCCAATTTATCAAATTCAAAATTCGTGAATTGTGATTTATTTAAGGCTGTTTTTGATATGACCAATTTAGAGGGGGCAGATTTGTACTCTGCGATTAATTATTCTCTCAATCCAAATTCAAATAAAATAAAAAAAGCTCACTTCTCAAAGGAAGGAGCTTTAGCTTTGTTGTCTGATTATAATATTAGAATAAGTTAATCAATCAAAAAGATTAGATGATAAATATCGATCTCCTCGGTCACAAATAATTACAACGATTACTCCTGAGTCTAATTCATTTGCTACTTTTACAGCTGTAGCAACCGCTCCTCCGCTGCTCATCCCCGCAAAGACACCTTCTTCCTGCGCTAAACGTTTTGTCATAGCTCTGGCTTCGGTTTCACTTACTTCTAATACTCGATCTACTCTAGAGGCATCATAAATTTTAGGCAAATATTCTTTTGGCCATTTTCTAATTCCTGGGATTTTTGAATTATCACTAGGATGAGTTCCTATTATTCGAATATCCGTATTTTGTTCTTTTAGAAATCTAGAAGTCCCCATGATAGTACCTGTAGTACCCATAGCAGATACAAAATGTGTAACACTTCCATTAGTGTCCCTCCAAATTTCAGGTCCTGTTGTTTTATAATGTGCTTTCCAATTATCATCATTGGCAAATTGATTCAACATGATATAGCCACCTTCAGTAACTTTTTTGTCAGCGAAATCTCTAGATCCAATAATTCCTTCTGAGGCTGATGTTAAAATAACTTTTGCTCCATAGGCTTGCATAGTTTGTGTTCTCTCTTTTGTTGAATTTTCTGGTAAAACAAGTTCAATTTTCATTCCTAATACCTGAGCAATCATGGCAAGGGCAATACCTGTATTTCCACTTGTAGCTTCAATTAAAGTGTCTTCTTTTGTGATGTCACCTCTTTTTAAAGCAGATGAAATCATATTGTACGCGGCTCTGTCCTTAACACTGCCTCCAGGGTTGTTTCCTTCTAGTTTTAATAAAAGTTGTACATTTTTATTTTTTACTAGGTTTTGACTAATTACAAGTGGGGTATTTCCAATTAGGTCAACTAATTTTTTTGGTTTCATAGTCTATATTTACGAATTAACGATCCTCTTTTTCTTTGATTTTAACTTCGGTTGTCGTTGTATTTAAAACAATAGAGTTTTCTGGAATTGAGCGAGTAACCCAAGAGTTCCCTCCTACAATACTGTTTTTTCCGATAACTGTTTCGCCTCCTAAAATCGTGGCATTGGCGTAAATACAAACACTTTTTTCTACGGTTGGGTGTCTTTTATTGTTTTTCATGCTCTTACTGACGCTTAAAGCACCTAAGGTAACACCTTGATATATTTTTACATATTTATCAATATGAGTAGTCTCCCCAATTACAATGCCTGTAGCGTGATCTATAAAAAAAGGAGAGTCTATTTGAGCTCCAGCATGAATATCAGTACCCGTAATTCGATGTGCATATTCGCTCATTAATCTAGAGAATAATGGCATGTCCAATAAATATAACTCATGACTTAATCTATAAATCGCAATGGCATAAAAACCTGGATACGCTAAATAAATTTCCTGTAAATCATTTGATGCTGGGTCATTTTCTAAAATAAAGTTGGCGTCTTGCTTTAGTTTGTCTAAAACATCTGGTAAGGTGCCCATAAATTTTTCCCAGATAGAATCACATAGCTCTTCAGGTTTTTTGCAGGCAATAATAGAAATTTCTTTAAATAGAATTTCAAGTTGATCCATGCTTTTGTAAAGGTTTGCATTGGTGTCAAACAGAGTGTAAAACAATTTTTCGGTAAACGCTTCAGTTTTTGTTTTGATGCTGTAATTGATAGCAGTGTGATTCTTTAATGAATCAATATGTTTGATAATCAGATCTTTTGTCATGATTATTGTGGTTGAATGTTAAAATGAAATATGAAAATTAGAAATTTTTAGAAACAGCAACAACAACCACACAAAGAAAATTGTGGATTGAAAATAATAAATTTTTCGAGTTTGAAAAAGGTCATTTTTTTCTGTCTTTAATTAATGCAAATATAGAGAACTATCTTTTAATATTCTGTCTTTCGGTAATTTGTAATTTTATTTTGTCAATCGTATCGAATTTTTAAGCTTTTTGTTGGAATACATATTCTGTTTCCATTAATTCTTTTAAAACACTGTTTTTGAAACCTGCTTTAGTAGAGTAACAATAGGTACTAGTATAATCATCTCCATTTAAAATTAAGGCGAAACGATTTCCATAAGATTCGCACAAAATAAAGCAGCAAAGGTTCCTATAGCATAACCTACTACAGCAAGTAATACACCTACTGTTGCCAATGACGGATGAAATGCTGCTGCAATCACTGGTGCAGAAGCAGCCCCACCAACATTAGCTTTGCTGCCAACAGCTAAAAAGAAAAAAGGAGCTCTTATAATTTTGGCAACTGTGATTAGTAGAATCACATGAACTAACATCCAAATTAAACCAATAATAAGCAATCCAGGGTTTTCTAAGATAGATACTAAATCCATTTTCATTCCAATAGTTGCAACTAAAATGTATATAAAAACACTTCCTAGTTTACTCGCTCCGGCTCCTTCATATTTTTTGACTTTGGTAAACGAGAGAATAATTCCAATAATAGTTGCAATAGTAATCATCCAAAAGAATGTGGAGGTAAAAGAAGTCAATGCCGATGTTTTGTCACTAAAGGCTTTGAATCCGCTTAAGAATGTAGATATTTTATCCGATCCAAAATGAGCAATCCCAACTGCGGTAAAAGCGATTCCTAACATAATCATATAATCAGTTAAACTGGGTATTTTAGAAACGCTTTTTTCGTATTTAATAACTTTGTTTTTTAATTCTTCAATGGCAGAATTGTCTGCTTTTAACCACTTGTCAATTTTGTCTTTTTTACCAATACCAAAAAGTAAAATGGCCATCCATAATTGCGCTACAACTATATCGACTAAAACCATTGCTCCAAACTTTTCCGGATTGTAATTAAAAATCTCAAACATGGCGGTTTGATTTGCACCTCCACCAATCCAACTACCAGCAAGAGTAGATAGACCTCTCCATACAGCATCAGGTCCTGCGCCTCCAACTGTTTCTGGACTAAATATTGAAACCAATATAATAGCAATTGGACCACCAATAACAATTCCTACGGTTCCTGTAAAAAACATAATCAATGCTTTGGGACCTAAGTTAAAAACCGATTTTAAGTCTAAACTCAAAGTCATTAAAACCAAAGCTGCTGGCAATAAGTAGTTTTTAGCGATTGTATAAGTTTCAGAAACCTTAGGAGATATTAGCCCTATCGTATTTAATATAGCAGGTAAAAGATAGCACATAAGTAATGCTGGAATTACCGAATAGAATTTTGCCCAGAGTCCTGTTTTTTTCGATGAAGTATAGAATACCAATGCGAGCATAAGCATTAAAAGCCCGAACACCATAGTGTCGTTTGTGAAAATAGGAGTTGTTTTCTGAATGATAAGAAACTTGTTCATTTTTAACATAATTAAGATTGCTCAAAATTAAGGATTCAATTTAGTTTAATCAAGAAGAATCTTTCTTTTTGGCTTGTCTATTTGCTTCTTTTAAACACTTATTTAACATCCATTCTAATTGACCATTGGTAGATCTAAACTCATCGGAAGCCCATTTTTCTATAACCTTTAACATATTTTCGTTAATTCTTAGCGCAAATGCTTTTTTCTTTGCCATAATTACAACTTATTGTTGTTTTTAGATTTTAATTTAGTTTTATTGGATTCTAGAGAGGGCTCAGTATCTTCACTTTTTTTAGTCCCAGTCAATATTTTTTCTCCTTTTTTCAACCAATTTTATATTTATCTTCTAGATTCATTGTTAAGCTTTTCTTATCAAAAAAACATCTATTATAATCATTAGCAAGACTAAAACCCATCTTTTAAAATCTAGATATAATTTCTAAATTTTAGAATTTAGTATTACTTCATTCTAGCATCTTTTTTGTAATTGTTCCTCCGATATCATATCCAATACTTATGGCTTTCTATCCATTTCTAGGATTTGTATTTAGTTCTTCTAAAAATGAAGTTTCTTTTGAAAACATTTCACCTAGTAATATTTTATCATGATATTAGTGATTTAAGGTTCTTGTGTTTAGCACTGGAGTAACTTCTTTATCAGAACAAAGTATAACCATTAAGTTGCTTACCATTGCGGCTTTTCGTTCTTCATCTAGTTCAACTATTCCTTTTTCGCTTAATTTATCTAGAGCCATTTCTACCACACTCACAGCACCTTCTACAATTTTGTGTCACGCTGCTATGATTGCAGTTGCTTGTTGTCTTTTTAACATGGCATTTGCTATTTCTTGTGCATAAGACAAATAACCAATACGGGCTTCTAACACTTCGATTCCTGCCATTGTTAAGCGCTCGGCCAATTCTTTTTCAAGGCCTCACTTACTTCGTTAACACTTGCTCTTAAGGTAATTTCTTCGGTATGACCATCATCTGCGAAATTATCGTATGGATATAAACTCGCAAGTTTTCTTACCGCAGCATCAGACTGTACTCTTACAAAGTTTTCGTAATTATCTACATCAAAAGCAGCTTTGTACGTGTCTTTTACTCGCCAGATTAGAATTGTGCTAATCATGATTGGGTTTCCTAATTTGTCGTTTACTTTAACACGTTCGCTATCAAAGTTACTCGCTCTAAGAGATGTTTTTCGCTTCTTATAAAAGGGGGTTAGTCCAATAAAAACCATTTTGAGACACAGTTCCTATGTGTTTTCCAAATAGCAATAATACATTTGAAGTATTAGGCGCTACAATTATAAACCCTGGTATAACTATTAGTAGAGCAATGAAAGAGGGAATTATAATGAACGGGTTTTCTTGTGAAATTCCAAAAATGAAGGTTGAAATTAAAGCGAATAATATGAATAGCATTAAATACCCGCTTGGTACTTTAATTGTTTTTTACTGAGTTATACACCTAGTGTCTGTTTTATGTTTTTTTGATATTTAGGTTTTTGTAGTACTATTCTAAGAATTGTTTTATGAAAAATGGATTCTTTGTATTGTGACCTATTAATTCTAAAACAAAATTCATCAAAATATGCTTGTAATATGCCATTTACTTACATGAGTTGGTATTGCTCTTAACCAAGATTTTAGTTGCATAATAACCACATGTAACTCAAGACCGTTGCATAATGCTCTTTTCAGTTTTAGATTTCAATTTTTACTTTTTAAATCTAAAATTTATGTTTTTTTCCTTATTTTCATTGTTTATGTTAGTTATGGATCTCTTTCTTGGTTCATTTTCCTTTAGTTTTTAGA
>NZ_JBAHZZ010000131.1:0-11459 GCF_037132785.1 Flavicella sp.
TATTGTCATTCCACAGAAATAGCTGAATGACAAACTATCGTTAAGTCTATCTTCTACTTCGTAATCGCTTAAACCATACCAACTTTGCAAAAGACACATTTTAAAAAGCAACAAACCATCATAGCAAGGCTTACCAACGGCACTTTTACCCATGGAATAGTCCTTGTCAATTATTTTTGAAATGCGATCCCAATCGATAAGAACATTTATTTGACTAAAAAATGCAGCTTTTATCTTTCTTCTGAGTGTTTTCATGCAACTGCTTATAATAAGATTCAATAGAGCAAATCAATTGTGTTTATTGATGTTTCTTATTGTTTGAGAATTATTGGTAGAAAAAAAACACTCTGGAAAATCCGGTTGATAGATAAAAATCTAAATATTTGTTAGAATTTGTTTCTTAGGATTGGGGTTCTAAAGAATTGCATTAAATTTGGTCGATGATAGAGTTTTTTAGAAATATTCTTCGTTTGCTATGGAAAATTTGGTTTTATATTCTTTTTACAGGGTTGGTGTTTTTGTTTGCTCCGATTTTGTTGATTGTTACTTTAAGAGAATCATGGTATTCCTTTTTTTTTAAGATCCTTAAAATTTGGGCCAAATCGATACTTTTTTGTACTGGGTTTTATGTAAAAAAAGCGTTTGAGCAAAAAACAGAAAAAGGAAAAAGTTATATGTTTATCGCAAATCACACATCTATATTAGATGTTTTATTAATGCTTTCGATAATTAAAAATCCATTTGTTTTTGTCGGGAAACAAGAATTGGCTAAAGTACCCATTTTCGGTTTTTTTTATAAGCGTACTTGTATACTTGTTGATCGGTCAAATCTAAAAAGTAAACAAATGGTATATAAAGCGGCTCAAAAAAAGATTTCAGCTGGATTCAGTATTTGTATTTTTCCTGAAGGCATGGTGACAGATGACATGTCTATAGTTTTGTCTGATTTTAAAAATGGAGCATTCAGATTGGCTATAGAGCATAATATGCCGATTGTTCCATTGGTTTTTTACGATTGCAAAAAACGGTTTCCCTATATTTTTTTTAGAGGTATGCCTGGGCTTTTGAGAGTTAAAATAAACTCATTTATTAGCACGTCTGATTTGTGCTTATCAGATGTTTCTATGCTTAATAATCAGTGTTTTGAGCTGATTCTATCCGATTTAAGGAGTCTAGAAGAAACTATTTAGAGTTCATGCTTTCCTTTGTCCTATAAAAGTAATTTACAATTTTTTCTATGAAATACGAAGTCACATATTATTCTAAACTAGAAGAGAAACTAAATATATATTCCCATGGTTTTGGACTATTGCTTAGTTTAATTGCTTTTCCTTTTTTAATTATAAAAGCTTGTCAGTCTAACAACTCTATAGTTATTCTAAGTTTTGTGATTTATGGTGTTAGTATGATTGTTTTATACACAGCATCCACACTTTTTCATAGTGCAGAGAATAGGAAGTACAGGTACTATTTAAATATTTTTGATCATTCAGCTATATATATTCTTATAGCCGGAACCTATACTCCTGTGGCGTTAGTTGTGCTGCAAGGAACTTTAGGTTGGATTGTTTTTTGGGGAACTTGGGGAATTGCATTATTTGGCGTTTTATATAAAATTTTCTTTATTGGGAAATTCCAAATTGTTTCTACCCTAACTTATATCGTTATGGGTTGGATGATTCTATTTGCTATTAATACCTTATTTGATAAATTTACAGTTAGTGGACTTTGGTTATTGGCTATTGGAGGTGTTTTATATTCAATTGGAGCTCTATTTTTTGCGATAAATAAGATTCCCTTCAACCATGCTATTTTCCATGTTTTTGTTCTATTAGGCAGTTTATTTCACTTTATTGCCCTCTATACTTATGTTCTTTGAAAATATCCGTATTTTCGTATTTATAAAAGTCGAAAATAATGTTGAAAATATTAATTATTGATGATGAAATAGACGCTTTAGAAGTGTTAGAGTGGAAGCTGAAAACATACGTTTCAGATATAGAAATTACTATTTGTTCTAGTCCTAAAAAAGCTTTAGAGAGTATTGAGGTTATTAGTCCAGATCTCGTTTTCTTAGATGTTCATATGCCTGAGATGACCGGATTTCGGTTTTTAGAGAAATTATCGACCAGAAATTTTGAGTTGATTTTTACGACTGCTTTTGACGAATTTGCTCTTCAGGCTTTTAAGGAAGACGCGATTGCTTATTTGTTAAAACCGATTGATAAAACCGAGTTAATATTGACTGTTGATAAAGCGCGAAAAAAATTGAATAGAGAGAATTTAGCATTAAAAATAGATACATTGTTATATTCTATGAAACCTTCGTTGCCAAAAATTAATATTTATGCAGATGGAAAAATATACTTACTTGATGCAATTGATGTTATAATGTTACAATCAGATAAAAGCTATACCACTATTTATTTGGTGTCCAACAAAAAAATTATAGTGTCTAAAACCCTTAAAGAGGTTGAGAAGAAATTTAAATTAAGTTCATTTTATAGAGTCCATAATTCATATTTGGTAAACTTAGACCATGTAAAAGAATATATAAAAAGAGACGGCGGTGATTTGATTCTAACTAATGGGTTAACAGCAAGTGTTAGTAGAAAGAAAAAAAATGAACTAATAGAAAAACTTAAACTTAATGTTTGAGGATATAATCGCTGAGTTTTTTTCTTGGACTCGTGGTGGTTTGTTGCTTTTGTTCCTACTAAATTTTGGTTTGTATATTCAGAATAAGAGAAAATTATTTTTGAATTATAGTCTTTATTTATTATTTATATTTTTATGTTTTCTTAAGCCCTTGATGCCTGTTGCTTGGAGTGGTTTTTATGATGTTTTTGAGCATTCATTGTTTTTTTTGTCTTTTGTTTTTTATGTTGAATTTGTAAGGATTTTGTTATCAAGTAAATATACCATTCCTAAATGGGACCGGTATTTGGTAATTGAAAAATATACACTTCTGTTTCTTTCATGTAGTTTGCCTTTCGTTTATTTTTTAGTAGAGCCCAAAACAGTAAAAATATATATTTTGTTTTCTTCTAACATAATAACTGTATTCTCTGTCTGGACTTATTTTGTTATTTTTAAAATAAAGGGACGTAATGTGTTTTATTTTATTTCTGGTTCAGCAACATTTTTAGTATTAGGGAATATTGGAACTTATGTGAAAGTTATATTTCGTAATGATATAGATTCATTAGGTTTTGAACCAACGATATTTACTTATTTAGGGGTCATCTTTGAGGCTTTAATATTCACAAATATAATAGGGAATATGTTTAAGGAAATCAGGGAAAAAAAGGTCAATCTAAAAATCCAATTTGCCTTAAAACAAAAGGAAGCGGCTGAGTTAAAGATGACAGCTTTACGAAGTCAAATGAATCCACACTTTTTGTTTAATTCACTGAATTCGATTAATAATTTCGTGTTAAAAAGTGAAAAAGAAAAAGCTTCTGACTATATCACGGATTTTTCAAAGTTGATTAGGCTTACGCTTAAAAATTCAGAAAGATCAGAAATATCAATGTTTGAAGAGATTGAGGTTTTAGAAACTTATATCGGCTTAGAAAAAACAAGATTATCTGGCGGGTTTGTTTTTATAAAAGAGATTGATAATCGTCTAGATTTGCATAATATATTTGTTCCTCCATTGTTTTTACAACCCTATATAGAAAATTCTATCTGGCATGGATTGGCAGGGAAAGAAGGTGAAAAGCGTATTAAATTAGAAATTCAGTTAGATGAAGATAGAGTTGTAATATGTATTGAGGATAATGGAATTGGTATTAATGATGAGATGATAGCAAAAAATAGAAAATCATCAAAACGAAAATTTTTCGGGTCTTATGCCACAGAGAAAAGAATTAAATTAATGTATAATTCGGATTACGTTGATATTTTTACACAAAATATATCAGATAATTGCGAAACAGGGACTAGAGTTACAGTAAAATTTCCAGTAAGATAGTTATTGTTCCAATTTGCTTAAAAAAGAATTATTTTATGGAAAAAGCAAAATTGTTGCTAAAAATCGCGAGGATATTCTATCGTAATTACTTAAAGATAATACAGTTATCTTTTTTGAGTTTTTTTTGACAATTTAGAATTTAAAGGTATCTTAGATGTTGATAATTTATAAATCTTAGGGGTAGGGTTTATTTATTACCGAGGCTCATATTAATTTGTGAGCTTTAATTGTTTTTACTCCATTTTGAAAATGGAAGGGTGCTTAAACTAGAGTTGTAATATTTAATATCACCAGTAACTTCAGCCCCAATCCACTCAGGTTTGTTGAATTTTTGATTTTCATTACTTAGTTCGATTTCGGCAATTATTAAACCTTTGTTTGAACCTTCAAAAATATCTACTTCAAATACAAGGTTATTGTTTTTGACAAGGTATCTAAATTTTTCAATCGGCTCTTGTTCGGTTAATAATAGAAGAGACTCTGCTTCTTGGACGGAAATTTCTTTTTCCCACTCAAAACGTGTTGTGCCACTTTTATTGCTAATTCCTTTGACTGTAATATATCCTTGATGGTCTAAAACTCTTATTCTGACAGTTCTATCTTTATTAGAATTTAAAAATCCTTGTTTTATAAATTGTTTTTTATGACTATTTAATATAAATGTATTATTTGTAACAAGAAATTTTCGTTCGATTTCAATGGACATTATTTATGAATTTAAGAAGTCTATTGGGTAAATATATATAAAATCAGTTAGTTAATATTATATTTGACAAAACTACCCAGCTACTGTCAATAAAGAGTCTAGAGGTAGGTTGTAATTTAAAATGATATACATTTAGAGATTATGAAATGTCTTTTAAAAATATTGGTGTTTCTTTTTGCGTTGAATATATATGCTCAGGTAGACTATAGTTCTAAATGGAATGATTTTTATTCTTATACTAATATTGTAGATTTTGTTGAGGAATCAAATATTATCTATGCAATTACGGAGAATGCTGTGTTTACATTTGATACCCAGTCCGGAGAGGTGCAGAAAATTTCTTCTGTTAATGGACTGTCTGGAAATCAAACATCTTCAATCTATTATCATAAAACATTACAGTTGTTGATTGTTGGCTATGAAGATGGTTTGTTAGAAATAATTGATAAAGACGGAGAAGTGAAAATAGTTGTTGATATTCGATTGTCTGAGATTTCGACAGAAACACAAATCAATTCCATTTATGGTTTTGAAAATAAAATATACCTAGCCTTAGGTTTCGGGATTGTTGTATATGATTTAATAAATTTTCAGTTTGATGATACTTATTTTATTGGTCAAAATTCTACAGAGGTAAAAATATTAGAAATTTTGGTTTTTGATGATGATATTTTTGCATCAACCGATGATGGGGTTTATATAGCGTCAATGACAGATAATTTAGCGGATTCTAACAATTGGGTTAAAAATTTTTCAGGTGATTTTTTGTCAATTATGAGTTTTCAAAATCAAGTCATAACCACTGAAGGAAATAATATTTATAAAATACTTAATAATTCAATTTTAGAATTAAAAGCGAGTCTTCCAAATAGTGTCGTGTCAATTTCTTCTTATGAGGAGACTTTTGCCGCAATAACTTCCAATCAGGCATTTCTCTACGATTCTAATTTCGATTTGAAAGTAAGTAGCAATTCTACCACAACGGATTTAAATTCTATTGAGATAGATAACCAGAGTTTTTATTTAGGCTCTGATGAGTTTGGTGTTTTAACTAGTGAATTTATTGAACCTAATAATTTTGAAAAAATTTACCCTGATGGGCCTATCTCTAATGAATTGTTTTCTATTACAGTTTCTAATGGTAATTTATGGACTGCTTATGGAGGAATCAATACTGGGTTTGCTCCATTAGGTTATTCCAAAGGGATAAGTCATTTTAATGGAGAGAAATGGATTAATATTGCTTTTGGAGTAGAAAACGTAGGGGTTAGTGTATCGAGAGACCTTTTATATGTAACAGTTGATCCTGAAAACAAAGAAAAAATTTATGTGAGTTCTTACGCTCAAAAATATGGTGATGTAGATAGTCATGATGGAGGAGGTATTTTAGTTATAGAAAATGATATGTTTTATGATTTTTGGAATGCTGTTAATACAAATTTGGGAACAAATAGTGGTTTGAAAAATTATACGAGTGAAACAAGTGGGTATACTACGACAAGAATTTATGGAACATCGTTTGACGATATAGGAAATTTATGGGTAATCAATTCTTTTGTGACAGATGGTTCAGGGGCATTGAAAAAAAAATCTATTAATGGGGTTTGGTCTGATCATCATTTGTCAATAGATGACAGTGAATTTACGGTGTTAAAAATTGATGGATTTGGAAATATCTGGATGGGTTCAAGAAATATTGGAATGTCTGTTTATAATGAAAAAGATAATAAAAAGACTTTATTAACCTCCGATTATGATGGACTACCAAATGATAATGTAAGGGCGATAGCTATTGGTATGGATAATAATATTTGGGTTGGAACCCTGCAGGGATTAGTTTTGTTTTCTGATGTAGAAAATGTGTTTTCGGGTAGTTTCCAGTCTGCAGAACCTGTGATTATCGACAGCGATGATGGTGCTTCAATATTATTAGATGGCATGCAGATTAATGATATTAAAGTTGATGGAGCTGGAAACCTGTGGTTTGCAACTGCAACAGGAGGTGTGCTTCAAACGAATTCTACAGGGAAAACGACACTTAACCGATTTAATACTGATAATTCACCTTTACCAACAAATAATGTATTGTCAATTGGGATAGATCATTCTTCTGGAAGAGTGTATTTTGGGACTTTTGACGGGATTGTAGCTTTTGATGCGGGGGTGCTTAGTTATGGAGAAGATTTATCAGAAGTTTATGCATATCCTAATCCTTCGTTAAAAAATAATGATCAAATTAATATTGTTGGTAAGAATTCTAATTTGCCCGAAGATACAAATATCAAAATATTGGATGTTGCTGGGAATTTAGTTTTTGAATCTAATGCTTCAGAAAATCAATCTTCATATGGAGGTCGTTTTGTTTGGGATAAAAGAAATTTAGCGGGTAGAAAAGTAGCTTCGGGTATTTATATAGTTTTATTGTTTAATGTAGAAGGTAAGCAAACGTCATCTACAAAAATTGCAATTATCAATTAATGCAAATACAAACCAAAGCCATTGTTTTGTCTTCTTTGAAATATGGAGACTCTAGTTTAATTGTTAAGTGTTATACACAACAATTGGGTATTAGAAGTTATTTGCTCCGTTCAATTTTGAAATCTAAAAAAGGAGGTTTAAAGCCCGCTTATTTTCAGCCCTTAACACAACTAGAATTTATTGCTAGTCATTCGAATAAAGGAGCGTTAGGTTCAATAAAAGAAGCGAGAATTGTTTATGCATACGAAAGTTTATATACTAATTTTGTAAAACAAGCCATAGTTTTTTTTATAGCAGAGATGTTGGTAATATCGGTTCAGGAGGAGGAGGAAAATAAGGATTTGTATCTGTATCTTGAGGCTTCGCTAAAATGGCTTGATCTTCATAAGCATGTTTCTAATTTTCATTTTGTTTTTTTGTTAAATCTAACTAAGTATTTAGGGTTTTATCCGGATCTAACAAGACTAAATAGCGTTTCGTTTAATTTAAATGAAGGTGTATTTACGAATGCTGCGTTTTTGGGACCGAGTTTGCAAGGTGAAGATTTGTTGTTGTTTAAAAGTATTTTGGGTATAAAGTTTGATGTAGCACATAAACTGATGCTTAATGTTAACTCAAGACAAAGATTGTTAGAAATAATAATTGAATATTATAAATTACACTTAGTGAGTTTTAGAAATCCCAAATCAATAGAAGTGCTTAAAAATTTATTTAATTGACGAGAAGATTCATTGTATATTTGATTTTTATACTTGGAGTATTTCAATTGAATTCTCAAGAGATTTCAATTATAGGGAGTGACTCCTCGTTGCCTGTTAGTGGTGTTTTGGTTTCTAACAGAGATAAATCCGTTGTAGTTTATTCTGATCTTAATGGGCAGGTAGATGTATCCGTGTTTTCAGGAGAAAAGCATGTTTTTTTATACCATTATTTATATGCTAAGGAAAAAATGTCTTTTTTAGAGATAAAAAAGGATCAGTTTGTGGTGATGAATAGATTGACAGAGACATTAAATGAAGTTGTTGTGTCTGTCACAAGAAGTAAACAAAAGAAAAATAGGATTGCCGAACATATTGAGGTGATTAACTTTAGAGATATAAAAAAGATTTCGCCACAGTCATCAGCAGATTTATTAGCGAAAACACCGAGCATTAAGGTTCAAAAATCACAATCTGGAGGAGGGAGCCCTGTTTTAAGAGGTATGGAGGCGAATAGAGTATTACTTGTGGTTGATGGAGTGCGTATGAATAATGCAATATATCGCAAAGGGCATTTACAGAATGGAATCACGGTTTCTCCCTCAATTTTAGACAGGGTAGAAGTGTTTTTTGGTCCTTCTGCTGTGGTTTATGGTTCAGATGCTTTGGGGGGGGTTATTCATTACTATACAAAATCATTAAAAACTTCTGAATTTAATGAGGTTAATTCGTCAGTTTTTTCAAGATATAGCTCTGTTAATAATGAGTTTACTAGTAGCTTGGATATAGAATTGAGTTTTAAGAAATGGACCTCGTATACAAGCGTTTCTTATAGTAAGTTTGGAGACCTTAGAATGGGAAGCAATAGAAAACATGGCTATAAAGACTGGGGAAAGGTTTTTAAATATTCCGACAACTCAGTAACAAATTCTAATTCGAAAAGTGTTGTTAATACAGATCCTAATCTTCAGAAAAACACTGGGTTTTCTCAAGTTGATGTATTGCAAAAAATATTTATTCCTGTTTCTAATGAAATGGACCTTATGTTTAATCTTCAGTATTCTGAATCTTCAGACATTCCAAGGTTTGATAGATTGACAGAAGAAACAAGTGATGGGGAGTTGAAATTTGCTGAGTGGTCTTATGGACCACAAAAAAGATTTATGATTTCTAGTCAGTTATTGTTGACGGAAATAAACAAATATATTGATAATGGAACTATAACTTTGGCATATCAAGATATTCATGAATCTAGAATTCAGAGAAAATTTTCAGCGATAGACAAAAGAGATTATCGTAAAGAAAATGTTGATGTCTTTAGTTTAAATGGCGATTTTTCTGTAGGACTTACCTCTAGAAATAATAGGACTCTGTCTTATGGTTTCGAATTGGTTTATAATTCTGTTCAAAGTAATTCTTATGGGGACTCTTTGTATATTAATCCAGAAACAAATCAAATCACGGGAGTTTTAGGCAAGTATGCTGTTCAATCAAGGTATCCAGACGGAGGTTCAGATTATTTTACTCAGGCGATTTACACAGAATATCGTCAAGATTTAAATACTAAGAACACCTTAAATACCGGGCTTCGTTTTACAAGTACCCAATTAAATGCTAAATGGATTAATCAATCGTTTATAACCTTACCTGACTCAGATATTTCTTTAAATAATTCTGCATTAACGGCTACGATAGGGCATGTGTACAGACCAGCTACAAACATAAAATTTAGTGCTGTGTTATCTTCAGGTTTTAGGTCTCCAAATGTTGATGATGTAGGGAAAATTAGAGAAAAAGGTGGAAATGTAACTGTTCCGAATGTAACCTTAAGACCTGAGTTCGCTTATAATTCTGAAATAGGTGTATCTCAGTATTTTAATAATAAATTATTTAGTGTTGGTGCCAATGTGTATTATACCTTGTTGAATAATTATATTATTAGAGCTCCTTTTGATAGGGATACCCAACAAGAGGGTGATACTGAGATTTTGTATGATGGAGAGATAGCAGCAGTATATGCTAATGTAAATAGAGATAAAGCTTATATAGCAGGGGGATCTTTTTACTTTAAAGGAGATATAACGGAACACTGGTCTACTAGAGGAAGCATAACTTATACACAGGGTAAAACATATGACACGAATGAATATATGTCCTCTATCCCTCCTGTTTTCGGAAATTTAGGTTTAACATATAGTATAGAAAATTTTGATTTTGGTGTTGAATATGAATTTAGTGGAGCAAAATTACCCGAAAAATATAATATATTTGAGGGTATTGACAATATAGAACAAACTCCTGTAATTGATGAAAACGCAGATTTAGAGGTTGATATGTATGCAGGTACTCCTAGTTGGGAACTTGTTAATTTTTCTGTTTTTTATGAAGTAAATAAGAATTTGGAACTGCAATTTAGAACCACAAACATTTTTGATATCCACTACAAAGAGTTTGCTTCAGGAATTAGTGCTCCTGGGAGAAATTTTTCTGGTTCAGTAAGATATTTGTTCTAAAATAATTACTTTGATATTCTTGTTTAAAGAGTTTTATTTTCTCCTCTCTACATTTCAACTATTATTTCTATTTTTGCCTGAATGAAATTCACTTACGGAAAAAAGGAAAAGTTAAAAAGCAAAAAAGCAATTGAACAATTGTTTGTTGAAGGAATCTCTGTGTCTTCTTACCCTTTACGAATGGTGTTTTTGAAAAAAGAACACAATGCGTTATTCCCACTTAAATTAGGTGTTTCAGTGCCAAAAAGAAAAGTAAATAAAGCAGTAGATAGAAACCGAATAAAAAGGGTTCTAAGAGAGATTTATCGATTAAATAAATATGATTTTTCAAATGGATTGGAAGATCAATATATTGTAATGTTACTTTTTTTGGATGGAAAAGAATGGGATCAAGAACGATTAATGATTAAAATGAAGAAACTAGCGTTAAAATTTCATGATAAAATTGATTATTTAAAAACAATCCCTTCCTAAACGCATATAAAAAAGTAAAAAATAGAGAATGAATTTAAAGTATGTACATTCCTGAAATAGGTTGACTAAAAATCAAACACTTTTAGTATACATCCATTTGGAACCATGAAAAGACAATGGGGATTTGACCACATTATGACAAAGAAATCCATTAAAAGAGCCTCTGCTGATGTTGGATTTATTTTTATAGCATACAACCTAAAAAGAATTACAAACACGATAGGTATCGAAAAATTAATAGGTCTAATACCAGCTACCTAAAATCTAAAAGTTGCCGTTTATTAGTTGAATCTAAGACCTCCATTCAATAACTTAACGCAACAAATCTAAATTTATAGATTTGTAAAATGGCAGTAAAAAAACATAGACGACTTACCCGTAAAGAAAGAGTACAAATTGAGACTCTTTTAGATGAAAAAAAATCAGAATCCTACATTGCTAAAACTCTAAATAGAGCGCGTTCAACAATTAGCAGAGAAGTTAATAAATGGGTTGAAAAAAAGACAGATAAATACGATGCAGACCTAGCACATTGGTTTGTGAAACAAGATTATTTAAACAAAAGAAACCTTGATAAAATAAGTACCTATTCTTTACTGAAGTTTTTTGTCTAT
>NZ_JBAHZZ010000165.1:0-9007 GCF_037132785.1 Flavicella sp.
TAAGTAAATGGCATATACAAGCATATTTTGATGAATTTTGTTTTAGAATTAATAGGTCACAATACAAAGAATCCATTTTTCATAAAACAATTCTTAGAATGGTACTACAAAAACCTAAATATCAAAAAAATACAAAACAGATACTAGGCGTATAACTCAGCTATTTTATATTGAAATATAAAGAAAATAGAAACTAATTTAATCAATCATTTTGATGTTTATTTGATATAATCGGTTTATAGCTTGTTTTTTATATGTTTTCAAAACAGACCCCTTGATTGCCCTAATTCGGTGATTTTTTTTTAAAGGAATGACCCATCTAACCGCATTATCAATTCAATTGTAGTAAAGAGATTAATCTTTAAAAAAGAAACTAAATTTGATAAATACAACTTGAATTTAGTCAATGATTTAATGCCAATTTTATTTTTAAATGACATCTTAAAATAGCATAAGGTATTTGAGCATTAAAACATCACAAAACAGGCTCAACATCAACCATTTTTTCATAAAAAAGAGCAGCCAATAACAATAATAAAAACAGTGGGTGGATTAAAAATCTTCGAATATAAAAAGGAAATAGATAACCTCCTTCAAAACCATTGTAGAGTAAAAATGAATACACTAAGACCAATATTGAAAAACCACCAACATACAACTTGCTCACTAAAATAACACAATCTAGCTTTTGAAAAACTAAATAAATAATTCCTATAGAAATCAAAGAATTTAAAGTATATCTCAAGAATAAACTCCAAAGTAATTTAACAAAATCAAATTTGGGAATAGAACTATACAAATAATCATTTTGAAAAAAATTAATAAGGGGGTCGTAAAACAATTCCGTTTCAAAGGCTTTAACAAGCACTAAACTAAAAATTAAAACCACAATTAATGGAATTCTAATTATTTTTTTCATTTCTATTTTCATTATAATTAGAAAAATAATTCACCCAAATCACCCACAATAAAAACACCAGACCATAAATAAGAGAAGGGAATACCAAATTATGGAGTATTTCTTTTTGTTCAGGAAACTTTGCCAGCGCCACAGTCAAAAAAGAAATTCTTAAAATATTTAGACAGTAAATCACTACACTTCCAAAAAGCGCAAAAAACAATGTTTTCCAAAAAGATCCAGAGAAAGCAATGATTAAAGAAACAAAAAGAATTATTACACTCAGAGAATTGCACCCCTCAATTACCCTTGCCAAATATACATCATCAAACAATAATTTAATCGAAAGTTCTTCTGTATGTTGCTCTAATTTCACATCGTAACCAAAAAAAGTCAAAACCGAAATCGTTTGCTCAGCAACACCATATGTAATGGGAGAGCATTCGAATTTCTGAACCTTCTTTTGTGTTGAAAATAAATAATAACTATAAATCCCAAAAAACAAAAAATAGGCACCAAAAAATTTTACCAAAAACTTCAATATCTTTTTCCGCTTACTCAAAGTCTAGTTTTTTTTATTTTAATCAAAAATAACAATTTATTCCTAGCTTCTATAAGCTATAAACAAATTAAACAACTCCTTATAAAATCATTTATATAATACCTAAAATAATTACAAAAAATATACATTAAGGACTCGATAATTATTGTTGTAAAAGCATCACAATATTAGTAACTTTACAGAAAATTTTACAACACATAAAATGAGCACTAGCAAAACAGCAAAATCTGCCTTAATTTCGGTATTTCACAAAGATGGTTTAGAGCCAATTGTAAAGAAATTAAATGAGTTAAATATAACTATTTACACCACTGGAGGTACTGAAACTTTTATTAAAGATTTAGGTATTGATGTAGTTCGTGTTGAGGATTTAACATCTTATCCTTCTATTTTAGGAGGTCGTGTTAAAACTTTACACCCTAAAGTCTTTGGAGGAATCTTAAACAGACGTGAAAACGAAAATGACCAAAATCAAATTAAAGAATTTGAAATTCCTGAAATTGATATTGTAATTGTAGATTTATACCCTTTTGAAAAAACAGTTGCTAGTGGTGCTCCTGAACAAGATATTGTTGAAAAAATTGATATTGGAGGTGTTTCTTTGATCAGAGCTGCAGCCAAAAACTTTAAAGACGTTATCTGTGTATCTTCAATGGATCAATACAAAGAATTCTTAGATATTATTTCAGATCAAAATGGAGCTACAACTATTGAGCAACGTAAAACATTCTCTGCTAAATCATTTGCAGTATCTAGTCACTATGATTCAGCTATCTTCAATTATATGAACGATGAGCAACTACAATTCAGACAAAGTTTTGATACGGTAAAACAATTACGTTACGGAGAAAACCCACACCAAAAAGGATTTTTCTATGGAGACTTAGATCAATTATTTGATAAATTACACGGTAAAGAATTATCCTTTAACAACTTGTTAGATGTAGATGCTGCCGTAAATTTAATTAAAGAATTTAAAGGAGAAGCTCCTACATTTGCTATTTTAAAACACAACAATGCCTGTGGTTTTGCTCAAAGAGATACTTTAGCACAAGCTTACAAAGATGCTTTGGCTGGTGACCCTACTTCAGCTTTCGGAGGAGTATTAATTGCAAATAAAGAAATTGACAAAGATACAGCTACAGAAATTCACAGTTTGTTCTGTGAAGTAGTGATTGCACCTTCTTATACTACTGATGCATTAGTCACCTTAAAAGGAAAGAAAAATAGAATTATTTTAATACAAAAAGAAGCTGATTTCCCTAACATCAGTTATAGAACTGCATTAAACGGGGTTTTAGCACAAGACCCTAACAATGTTACCGACTCTAAAGAGGCATTGAAAAACGTTACTAAAAGAATCGTTTCGGAAGCAGAAATCGAAGATTTATTATTCGCGTCTAAAATTTGCAAGCACACAAAATCAAACACAATTATACTGGTTAAAAACAAACAATTGTGTGCAGGAGGCACTGGACAAACGTCAAGAGTTGATGCTTTAGAGCAAGCAATTGCAAAAGCAAAAACTTTTAACTTTGACTTAAAAGGAGCTGTATTGGCAAGTGATGCTTTTTTCCCTTTCCCAGACTGTGTAGAGATTGCAGGAAACGCTGGAATTGAGTCTATTATTCAACCTGGAGGCTCTATCAAAGATCAATTATCCGTCGATTATTGTAATACTCATAATATCGGAATGGTTTTCACAGGAACACGTCATTTTAAACATTAATTCACTAAATTTGGGAATGTGTTCACTAACATGAACACATTCCTTATATTAACATAACACCACTAAAATAACTATGGGTTTTTTTGATTTCATGATCGAAGATGTTGCTATTGATTTAGGGACTGCAAATACACTTATCATTCACGATGGAAAAATTGTAGTTGACGCTCCTTCTATCGTTGCACGTGACAGAACTTCAGGTAAAATTATCGCAACAGGTCAAAAAGCGAACTTGATGCAAGGTAAAACACATGAAAACATTAAAACTATCCGTCCGTTAAAAGATGGTGTTATTGCAGATTTTCAGGCATCTGAGGAAATGATAAAAGAATTTATCCGAAACATTCCTTCTATCAAAAAAAGAATGTTCCCTCCTGCTTTACGAATGGTTATTTGTATTCCTTCTGGAATTACAGAAGTAGAAAAAAGGGCAGTCCGTGATTCTGCAATGCATATGAATGCAAAAGAAATTTACCTAATCTACGAACCAATGGCAGCTGCAATTGGTGTAGGTATAGATATTATGGAACCAAAAGGGAATATGATTATTGATATAGGAGGTGGAACAACTGAAATTGCGGTTATCGCTTTGGCAGGAATTGTTTGTGACAAATCTGTTAAAGTTGCAGGTGATTTGTTCACAAATGACATCACGTACTATATGCGTACTCAACATAACTTATTTGTAGGAGAAACAACATCTGAAAAAATTAAAATTCAAATTGGAGCAGCCACAGAAGAGTTAGACACTCCTCCAGACGATATGCTAGTCCAAGGACGTGACTTGTTGAGCGGTAAACCAAAACAAATACAGGTTTCTTATAGAGAGATCGCAAAAGCTTTAGACAAATCCATCTTAAGAATTGAAGATGCGGTTATGGAAACTTTATCTAAAACTCCACCAGAATTAGCCGCTGATATTTACAATACTGGAATTTATTTAGCTGGAGGTGGCTCTATGTTAAGAGGATTAGACAAACGTCTATCTAAAAAAACGGACTTACCCGTTTATATAGCTGAAGATCCTTTAAGAGCAGTTGTACGAGGAACAGGAATAGCTCTTAAGGAAATAGAGAAATATAAATGTGTATTGCAAAAATAATAAAAACACTTTTGAACACGGTATCATAATTTTACAGCTAACTTAATCAATGCATAAAATTGCTTATTTCATTGAAAAACACAAATACTTCTTGCTGTTTATTTTGCTTGAAGTTATAGCTATTGGACTTACAATACAATCACATAACTACCATAAAAGTCAGTTTATAAACACTGCCAATTCTCTTACTGGAAACCTTTTAACAAAGTCCAATACTTTTTTTGAATTCATTAATTTAAAGGCAGAAAACCTTAGACTCGCAAAAGAAAACGCAAATTTAAGAACAGCCTTACACATAAAAAATAACGAATCAACATTTATAATTTCTGATTCATCAGCTATCATAAACTCCTTTATACCTGCAAAAATAATACAAAACAATTATACCAAAAGAAACAATATCCTTACAATCAACAAAGGAAGCTTAGATGGAATTGTTATTGATATGGGGGTCGTAAACAGTAATGGAATCATAGGCGTTGTCAATCAGGTCTCTGATAATTTTGCAACTGTTTTGAGTGTTTTAAACGAAAAGTCTAAAGTCAATGCTAAACTTAAAAAGAATAATTACTTTGGCACACTAACATGGGATGGCATTAATTATAAAACATCACAACTATTGGACATACAACGACAGGCTAATATCTCTGTTGGAGATACAATTGTTACCGGAGGTAAATCTATTCTGTTTCCAGAAAACATCAATATTGGAATCATAACAAGCTTTGACGCTTCTATTAAAAACTATACTAATATTGAAGTAGAGTTTTTTACAGACATGAGTAATATTGGTTATATATATGCCATTTATAATTTGGATAGAGAAGAAATTTTAGAATTACAAAACAATGACTAGAGAAACAATAATTATTGCTTTTCGATTTATCTTTTTAGTACTTGTTCAAACTTTAATTTTGAACAACATATACTTTTTTGACTATATCAACCCCAATTTATACATCCTTTTTATTTTCCTTTACCCACTAGGAGTAAAACGAACAAATTTTTTAATTGTTTCGTTTTTATTAGGTCTTTCCATAGACCTTTTCTCTAATTCAGGAGGAATCAACGCCGCTGCTACCGTTGCAATAGCCTATTTAAGGTTACCTATTTTAAAACTACTCATAAACTCTCAGGATGTCGACTTAAAGTTATTCAAACTCCATAAAGAATCGTTTTTTCGAGTTTTAACCTATATTTCAATCCTTACATTTACCCATCATTTTGTGCTCATTGGACTAGAGTATTCGAGTATAAAAGAAATTGGTGCCATTTTGCACAAAACTATAACGACGAGTCTTTTTACGATTTTCTTATGTACCTTGTCAATCTATCTTTTCAGCAAAAACAAAACTACTAACTTTTAAAAACTCACTGTGAAACGAGGATATCTTTTATCATTTTTTATTATCATAGTGGCTTTCATATATATTGGGAAGTTATTCTACTTGCAAGTAGAATCACAATCTACAAATAAGAATAACCTAAAAAGTTCTACAATTAAAAAGGTTTTTAACTACCCAGAAAGAGGTTATATTTACGACAGAAATGGAGAGTTACTTGTTACCAACAAACAATCCTACAATCTAATGATTGTTCCAAAAGAAGTAAAACAACTAGACACACTGGAACTTTGTAGGCTGCTCAATATCGACAAGAAATATTTCATTAAACGGTTTTATAGAGCAAAAAATTGGTCTCCAAGGTTACCATCTGTCTTTTTAGAATACTTATCAAAAGAGGACTATGCTTACCTCCAAGAAAAAATGCACAAGTATACCGGTTTCTATATTGAAAGAAAACTTCTTCGCAACTACCCATATAATTCAGCGGCAAATGTACTTGGTTATGTCAACGAGGTAAATGATGAAATCGCAACAAACAATCCCTATTATCAAGCAGGTGAGCTTATAGGTACTACTGGCGTTGAAAAACAATACGAAAATCTCCTTCGAGGAATAAAAGGAGTGAACTACCTACAGAGAGACAATTTTAACAAAATAATTGGTCCTTACAAAGAGGGTGTTTTCGACACTCTGCCTATTCATGGTATAGATTTGACTCTTAGTCTAGATAACAAACTCCAACAATATGGAGAAGCCTTGATGATAGGTAAAAGAGGAGGCATCGTTGCCATCGAACCAAGCACTGGCGAGATTTTAAGTTTGATCACAATGCCCAATTACAATCCGAACGATATGGTAGGTCGTGAACGCTCTAAGAACTCTGTAATTTTCTTTAATGATACGATTAATAAACCTATGTATGATAGAAGTTTACTGGCACAATATGCTCCTGGATCACCTTTTAAAATCGTGCAAGGGCTCGTTGGTTTACAAGAACAGGTTATTACGCCTAGCACATCATTTAGATGTTTTCATGGATATCGATACGGCGCTAGACAAAATGAATTTATGGGTTGTCATTGTGGTCTTTTTAATCAACCTATTCAACTAAGAAGAGGTCTAGCCAAATCTTGCAATAGTTATTTTTCTAATGTTTATCGTCGAATTATAGAAAAATACCCAACAGCTTCAGAAGGCATGAATGCTTGGAGTAAACATATGCACAGTTTTGGTTTAGGTCAATACCTCGGTTATGATTTACCACAAGGTAAAAAAGGTTTAATCCCTGATGCAGAACTTTATAACCGTTGGTATCCAAATGGTCGTTGGAGAGCATCATACACCATCTCCAATGCTATTGGTCAAGGACAAATATTAACAACACCCATTCAGCTCGCCAACATGACCGCAGCAATTGCGAATCGCGGTTATTTTTACACACCACATATTTTAAAGAAAACGAGTAATAATACAGCTATTGACTCTGCTTTCACTACAATTCATAACACAACTATATATCCAAAATATTTTCCTCCAATTATAGAAGGTATGCACGACGTGTTTAAATCAGGAACTGCCAAACATGTGAGTTTAAAAAACATTGAGGTTTGTGGAAAAACGGGTACTGTAGAAAATTTCAAGAGAATAAATGATGTAAGAATTCAGTTTGAAGACCATTCTATTTTTGTAGCTTTCGCTCCCAAACACAATCCCAAAATCGCTATCGTAGTTTATATCGAAAACGGAGGTTACGGATCTATGATTGCCGCACCAATTGCGAGTTTAATGATAGAAAAATACTTAACAGGAAAAACAACAAATAAATATTGGGAAAACCGTATGTTCTCAACCAATTTAGAAGAGGTATATAAAAAACAAATGATTCAATCAAACATTGAGAACACAACAGAATAATATATTTTCAGGCATCGATTTCACTCTAATATTGCTATATTTATTTTTAGTTATTTTTGGATGGATGACAATATATGCTGCTTCCTACTCTGAAGAACATTTTCAGCTATTCGATTTTTCTACGAAATACGGAAAACAAATGATGTGGATTGTATTAAGTTTTATTCTAATCATCTTTATTCTTTTTATTGACGCTAAATTCTATGAAAAATTTTCTTCACTTATATACCTAATTTCCTTATTAACCCTAGTAGGCCTATTCGTTTTTGGTAAAAAAATAAATGGCGCAACTTCATGGTATGATCTAGGAATAACAAGCCTACAGCCTTCTGAGTTTGCCAAATTCGCAACGGTACTCGCTTTGTCAAAATTATTAAGCGATAGACAGTACGACTTGAGTAACATTAAAAATCAGATTAAAGCATTTGTAATCATTTTTCTACCCGCAATATTCATCACCTTACAACCCGACCCTGGATCTGCCTTGGTATATGCAGCTTTGTTTTTCGTTTTATATCGTGAAGGACTCCCTGTTTATTATATTGTAATAGGCGCCTCTTCTATTGTTCTTTTTATTCTGACTCTTGCTTTTGGTTTTAATCTAATTCTATTATCTACCTATGTACTGATCTCCCTTTTTATTCTGTATATTTTATTTTACAGAAAAATTTCATTGAAGTTTTACATATTGAAAATCGTTAGTCTTTACACTATTATAGGATTGTTTATTTTTAGTGTTGATTATGTCTACAATCATCTTTTCGAACAACGTCATAGAGATAGATTTAACATCCTATTAGGTAAAAACACAGATATAAAAGGAGTTGGATATAACACCAACCAATCAGTTCTTGCAATTAAATCTGGAGGTTTTTCTGGAAAAGGCTATTTACAAGGAGACAGAACACAAGGAAACTTTGTGCCAGAACATGAGACAGATTATATTTTTAGTACAATCGGAGAGGAGTGGGGTTTTTTAGGGACATCTCTATTAGTTATTGTCTTTACTCTATTTGTACTCAGAATCATTCAATTAGCAGAAAGACAAAAAACTACATTCAGTAGAGCATATGGCTATGGTATTGCTGCTCTTTTCTTTTTTCATTATTTAATCAATATCGGAATGGTCATCGGTTTATTCCCTACTATTGGTATTCCATTACCCTTTTTTAGCTATGGAGGATCTGGTTTATGGGGCTTTACTATTTTGCTATTTATCTTTATAAAATTAGATGCGAGTAAATCGTATGAACTCTAGAAGTAAATAAGAATCTGGGGTCAACGACCCCTTACTAATACCAATTATCAGTACACCAAGACCGTTGCATAATGCTCTTTTCAGTTTTAGATTTCAATTTTTACTTTTTAAATCTAAAATTTATGTTTTTTTCCTTATTTTCATTGTTTATGTTAGTTATGGATCTATTTTTTGGTTCATTTTCCTTTAGTTTTTAGA
>NZ_JBAHZZ010000167.1:0-9783 GCF_037132785.1 Flavicella sp.
AGAGAAAGAACAACGCAGCCCAAAATTATTCAATATTACTTAAGATAGCACTAAATCTATTGAAAAATGAAAAAACCGAAAAACAAGGTGTTGCTGGAAAGAGACTTAAAGCTGGGTGGAATCATGATTACCTTTTAAAAGTGCTAAACATAAAAGTGTGAGTTTGCCCTGAGGTGTTTTAAAACTTATGGATTTAATTGGCTAATAAGTGGTTTTTTAGTCAGTTAGATTATAATCGGTCTTTCTTCTTTTTTACAGGTTTTTTCCTGGGCACTCTATGAGTTAGTGTTTTTAGTTTTTGATAGGGGTATAGAAATGTAGTTGGTAATAATTGTTACAAATACAACCACTGAAATTGAACTTAGAGGCATTAAAATAGCTGCGATAACAGGTGATAACTGACCTGTAGTTGCAAAATATAATCCTACAAGATTATAGAGAAAAGAAAGTGCAAAGCTTGCTTTTATCGTGGTAATCGCTTTTCTCGATATTTTTAAAAACAAAGGGATTTTATAAAGAATACTTGCATCAATAATTGCATCACAGGCGGGGGAAAATACATTTACATTTTCAGAAACAGCAATACCTACATTACTTTGAGCAAGAGCACCAGCGTCATTTAGTCCATCTCCAAACATAAGTATATTGTCTTCAGATCTTTGTTTGCGTTCAATATAGGTTAATTTATCTTCTGGTTTTTGATTAAAGATAAAAGTAGTACTCTTAGGAAATGCAGTTTCTAGGTATTCTTTTTCTCCTTCATTGTCGCCAGATAGCAGGGTGAGCTTATATGTTTTTATAAGGTTTAAAAACATTGGAAATATCCCCTTACGGTATTTATTTTTAAAGATGAATTTCCCACGATATATAGTGTTGATATTAATATGGACAGCTGTTTCGGTTATAGCATCAGCGTTTTCCGCGTCTGTAAAAGAAGCAGAACCAATTTTAATGGTGTTATTCTGAATAACTGCGGTGATTCCTTTTCCTATAGTCTCTTTAAAATTATTGACTTTTTCAGCGGAATTTTGATTATTGAAAGAATCGTATAAAGACCTGCTCAGAGGGTGATTGGAGTTTCTGAGTATTGATTTTACCTGCTGTTTTTCAGTATTTGTCAGTTCTTTTCCTTCGTAGTTTATTTTTTGTTCCTCCGAAGAGGTTATTGTGCCTGTTTTGTCGAAAATTAAAGAATTTATTTTCGACATGTTTTCAATAACATTAACGTTTTTTAAATACAATTTATGTTTTCCGAAAATGCGAATAATATTCCCAAGAGTAAAGGGAGCAGACAGAGCAAGAGCGCAAGGACAAGCGATTATTAAAACGGAGCTAATTACGTTTAAGACGATTGACCTGTCATAGATATACCAATAAGTGCCAGAAACTATTGCGACGGATAAAATTACATAGGTGAAGTATTGACTGATTTGATCTGTGATATTTTTAAAGTGTTCCTGTTTGTCTTTGTTAAAAATTTCATTACTCCAAAGCTGTGTTAAATAGCTTTGGGAAACAGTTTTTATGGCTTCAATTTCTAATGCTCCAGCCATTTGTTTTCCACCTGCATACAGTTTGTCTCCAGAAATCTTCACAACAGGACTGGCTTCACCTGTTACAAAACTATAGTCGATTAAGCCATTTCCATTGATAAGAACTCCATCTATCGGAATGAGTTCTTGGTTTCGAATTAGCAATCGATCTCCTTTTTTAACATCATAAATTTGTATCGATTCTTCTTTGTCGTTATCAATTTTAGTCACCGCAATTGGGAAGTAGGAAGTATAATCTCTTTCAAAAGACAGGAATCTGTATGTTCTTTGTTGAAAAAGTTTTCCCAGTAAAAGGAAGAATACAAGACCTGTCATACTATCAAAATACCCTTGTCCTAAGTTGGTGGAAATTTCAAATGTACTTCTTATAAATAAAACCAAAACCCCTAGAGAAATTGGAACATCGATGTTTAAAATTTTATATTTCAACCCTTTGTAAGCTGATATAAAGTATTCTTGAGCAGAGTAAAAAAGCACAGGTACTGCCATAAAGAACACGATCCATCTAAAGAACGGTTTGTATTGATTTAACCAAAACTCATCTACCTCAAAATATTCAGGAAATGATAAAAACATGATGTTTCCAAATGCGAAACCAGCAACCCCTAATTTATAGATTAATACTTTGTCGGATTTTTTTGATTTTTGATTTTCAGTATTTTCTAGACTTATATATGGTTCGTAACCTATAGAACTGAGTAAGACAACAGTTTCTTTTAAAGAGATTTTGTTTTTATCGAATACTATTCTTACAGTTTTTTCTGGAAAATTGACTTGTGATGATTGTATTTTATGGTTTATTTTATGTAAGTTTTCTAAAACCCAAATACAAGAGCTACAGTGAATATGTGGGATGTTTAAAGTAATAATACTTGTGTTGTCTGCATCAAATTCAAATAATTTGGAAGCAATCGTTTCGTTGTCTAAGTAATCGTATTTCCCTTTAATTTCTTCTGGTATTTTTCCTGGAGATTGTTCAAAATCATAATAGGTGGAAAGTTCGTTTTCATTTAATATTTCAAAAACAGTTTTACAACCATTACAACAAAAATGTTTTTCGTCAAAAACTAAAGAGTTGTTGTCGGTACATTCATTTCCGCAATGGTAACAGTTGTCGATAATATTCATTGTTGTTTTCGTGAAATATAAGGATTAATCTTTGTTTTTTTCGTTTAAAAGATGCTTTCTATTTAGCTAAATGGATTTGTTTAGGATTCATGGGTATGACAAAAGTCATAAGATTCTATCTATAGCTATATGACAATTATCATAATTTATAAGTATATTTGTCAAGAAATTTGTTTGGATATGGGGAATTGTAAACATTGTATAATTAAAGAACTTAACTCATTAAGAACTCTGACTAATGAAGAGTTAAAATGTATTTCAAGCCATAAAAATGAAATGACTTTTAAAAAAGGAGATGTTATTTTTAAGGAAGGAATGATGTTAAATGGAGTTTATTGTATTAGTAAAGGTAAATGTAAATTAACAAAACTGAGTCCGAATGGAAAGGAGCAAATTGTTAAATTTATAAAGACAGGAGATATGCTTGGGTATAGGTCTGTATTGGGAGAAGAACCCGTGAATTTATCTGTTGTTGCCTTAGAAGATATGGATGCTTGTTTTATTCCTAAAAAAGATATTTTTGACTCAATCCAGCATAATAAGGATTTCTCTAAGGATATGTTTAAGGTGGTTTGTAGTGATTTAAAGGAAGCTAACTCTACGATTGCTGATATGGCACAAAAAACGGTTAGAGAACGTTTAGCAGATACTCTTTTGTTTTTAGATGAAACTTTTGGAGAAGATAAAGAAGGAAATATCGATATCAAGTTGTCAAGGGAAGAGATTGCAAATGTAATTGGTACAGCCACAGAGTCTGCTATTAGATTGCTCTCGGATTTAAAAAAAGAAGGGGTTATTTGTCTTATGGGTAAGAAAATTAAAATTGAAAACAAAACTGCTTTAAGAAAAATAGGAAACGGGTTTTAAAAAAAAAATAATTGATTAATAGAAAAGCCTGCTAATTATTAGCAGGCTTTTTTTGTTGTATAAAGGAAACCTTTATTATGCAGAGTTTCTACTTGCATTTGTATTTCCAAAGAGAGATCTTGTAATTATTTTTTCAAATGTTTCTAGCCTTTCTTTATCAGAGACACCTTTTTTATGGATATTTTGAACTTCTTTTAATGCATATTGTTGCATTGTTAATAAAGGTAATACAATTGATTCACGAACAGCAATAGAAGCTTTTCCATCAGGATAATTTTCCATTAACTCTTTGTGTCCTGTTAATTTTAACAATAATCTTTTTGACAGGAGATATTCATCGTGAATAATATTCCAGAATTCACCAAATTCTTCATCTTTTGCCATATACGAAGTCAATTCAAAGAAAGATTTAGTTAATGACATAACACTATTTTCTAACAATGTTTTAAAGAAGTTAGAATTATTGTAGAAGTTTTGAATTTTGTCAAACTCTCCTGCATCTTCATATTTCTTGAAAGCAGTACCCACTCCATAGAAACCAGGCACGTTTTGTTTTAATTGAGCCCAACTTCCTACAAATGGAATTGCTCTTAAATCTTCAAAATTCAATTGAGTAGATTTAGAACGTTTCGATGGTCTAGAGCCAATATTCGCTTTACCATAATATTTTAAAGTACTCATGCGTTCCAAATAAGGAATAAACATTGGGTGTTCTTTGAAATTAACATAAGCCTTATAACTAGTATTTGCTAAATCAATCATAACTTCTCTGTCCTTCTTCTCCATAGCACCATTCTTAGGGTCATTAAAAATAGCATTAGTAATACCTGCTCCTAATAATTGTTCCATGTTATATTGAGAAGAATCTAAGTTACCAAAGTTAGAACTAATTGTCTGTCCTTGTATGGTTATCTGTATTTCTTGGTTTTCAATTTTTGGACCTAATGATGCGTAGAATTTAGAAGTTTTCCCTCCGCCACGAGCAGGAGGTCCTCCACGTCCGTCAAAGAAAATAACTTTGATTCCAAACTCGCGTGAAACTTTAGTTAATTCTTCTTTAGCCTTGTAAATTCCCCAGTTGGCCATTAAATATCCACCATCTTTAGTTCCGTCGGAGAAACCAAGCATAATGTTCTGTTTGTTGTCTCTTTTTTCTATATGAGTACGATATTCAGGGATATTATACAATTGACGCATTACCTCAGGAGCAATCTCTAAATCGTCGATAGTTTCAAATAATGGAGCGATATCAACATTTAATCCGTCTTCAAACCCTGACAAGTTTAACATTGCAAATGTTTCCATTACATTCAATGCAGTTTGATTGTTGCTAATAATATATCTATTAGCCCCTCTTAAACCGTTTTCCTTTTGAATAGTTTTAATAGCCTGCATAGAACTTAAAGTTCTTTGAGCCATTTCTTCATGAATATCTTCTGGGTTTATATATCCTTTTACCTTAGCTAAAACATCAATTTGTTCATTAGCTGTGAGTTCAAGGTAATTTTTCGGGAATATGATATCTCCATTATATTGAAGTTCTTTAATGATATTAGTGAATACGTCATGATGTACACGACTATCTTGGCGAATATCCATTGTCGCAAAATGGTACCCAAAAATTTTCACTTTATTAATAAAGGTATCTACTTCTTCCAAGAACAAACCGTTATACTGATCTTTGATAGTTTTCTTAATGCCTAATAATTTTTCTAACAAAGCTTCTTGAGAAATTCTAATTGGAGCATCCTCAGAAATACAACTATCATACAATCTAGTTTCGATATCACTAATTACATCGTATACTCCTTCAAAAGACAATCTTCTCTTGATTTTACGAGCATCACGAAAATAGTTTTTTAAAATAGATTGACGCAGTTTTCTAGCGACCTTTAAAGTTGTTTCAGTTGTAACAAATGGATTTCCATCTCTATCCCCACATGGCCAAAAGCCTAAATTTATGATTTCGTTGTCAATAGATTTTCCGTCCAAAATATTAGTTTGGATATAATCGTATATTTTACCAATTGAATGATAGAAAACATTTTCTAAATACCAAATCAAACTAATAGCTTCGTCGTAAGGAGAAGGTTTTTTTTGTGTAAAAAATGTTGTTTTTCCTAATTGAGAAAGTAGTTTTTTTATAAAAGGTAAATCACCAGCATTGATAGCTTTTTCTAAATCAGTTAAGATTGTTAATACAGTACCTGGGTAAAATTGAGTTGGGTGAGCCGTTAAAACTAATCTAGTTTTAAAAGTTTCTAAGAATTTCTGTAAATCTTTTTTTACACGCTTAGAAGTAGCTTCTTCTTTAATGTTTCTTAAAGTACCAATTCCGTTCATGTTATTGACATCAGCAAAAGCTGCATCTTCAATAGCATCAAATAATACAACTTGACGTTCAATATATTGAATGAATTTAAAAATAAAACGAATTTGTTCTTCTTCAGTACTATCCGCTTTATATAAGTTGAAAAATCCTTCTACTATTTCAGTAGGTGTTTTCCCTACTTTGAATCCTTCTATACATGACTCATTAAATAATGGAAGTAATGTACCTGTTTTCTCTACTTCGTCAAAAGGTAAAGTCATAAAAACACTATTGTACACTTGGTATTTAGCGAGAACATTATTATTGAATCTTGATAGTTTCGTCTGTTTCAACATGTTTTAATAATTTTGGGAGCAAGATACGAAACCCTGTTTAAAATGTCTTTTTAATTTATAGATTTAAACAAATAGTAATGATAGCCCCTAAAAAAACAACAGTTTTTTAATAAATAAAAAGAGTCTTAAAAAGAATAAATATTTTTGGGAGTGATACAATAATTTAAAGCAATATCAGTGGAGACAGTATCTGAAATGTTTTCAATAGGTTCAAATAAAGAAAGACCTATTTTGATGCAATCTGTTTTTTCTAAAAATCGGTCGTAAAATCCTTTTCCATAACCCACTCGATTTCCAGATGTGTCATATGCCAATAAGGGGATAAATACTACATCAATTTTATTGTGGGGTACTTCAATACCATCTATTGGTTCTGGAATGTTGTATTGGTTTTTTTTTATACGTGTGTTTTCAGTCAGTAAATAATTGATCATTTCTCCTTTTTCGAAGTCCGATTTAGAAACTACAATTTCTTTGTCTTTTGCAAATAGGATGTTTAAAATGTGTTCGGTGTTTATTTCTCGTTGTTCTTGTATGCTCAAGAAAAGATGAAAGTATAAATTGTTTTTCCAAAAACTCTCTGGTTTTAGTTTTAGGAGTTGATTAGCAATAGCAATACTTTGCTCTTCAATTTTATCATTAGAAAGAGCAATGCGTTTGCTTTTAAATTTTCTTCTCGCTTCTGTTTTTAACATAGCTATTTGTTTAGGACAAAATAAAGAAAATCTAAATAAAAAACATCTGATTTAGTAAAATCTATTTTTATAGATGTTGAATTCAGCATCTATTTCTTTATTTAGGCTGAATTACTTAATTTTGTGTTATGTCTGAAGTCTTGAAAATCCAAATTAAAACCTTGCCAAATTCTCCTGGTGTTTATCAATATTATGACAAGGAGGATCAATTGTTATATATAGGTAAGGCGATCGATTTAAAAAAACGAGTATCCTCTTATTTTAATAAAACTCAAGAGAATGGAAAAACCCGGGTTTTAGTATCTAAAATTAGAAGTGTAAAACATATTGTGGTTTCTACAGAGACGGATGCTTTATTACTCGAGAATAATTTAATAAAAAAATACCAGCCCCGTTATAATGTAATGCTAAAGGATGATAAAACCTATCCTTGGATTTGCATTAAAAAAGAAAGGTTTCCACGAGTGTTTTTGACTAGAAAGGTAATTAAAGATGGATCGGAATATTTTGGACCTTATACTTCAGTAAAAACTGCAAGAGCCTTGTTAGATTTGATTCAGGAATTATTTCAATTGCGAAGTTGTAATTTTGATTTAAATGAAGAGAATGTAAATACGGGTAAATACAAAGTTTGTTTGGATTACCATATTGGGAATTGTAAAGGACCCTGCGAAGGATTTCAAGCTGAACAGGATTACAATTCAAATATAAAAGCCATTAGAAATCTCATCAAAGGAAATTTCAAATCTTCTTTGGAAATATTTCAAAAGATTATGATTGGTTTTGCTGAGAAAATGGAGTTTGAAGAGGCTCAGAAGATTAAGAATAAATTAGATTTATTAGTAAATTATCAATCAAAATCTACAGTAGTAAATCCTTCTATCAATAATGTAGATGTTTTTTCTATTATTTCTGATGAGAGTTTTGGATATGTAAATTTCTTTAAAATAGCGAATGGATCTATTATTCAAAGTCATACAACTGAAATAAAAAAGAAATTGGATGAAACGGATAAAGAACTGTTGGAGTTGTCAATTATTGAAATCCGTCAACGATTTAGTTCTGTGTCTAAAGAAATATATGTTCCTTTTGAAGTTGATTTAGGAGAAGACTTAAAAATTACTGTGCCCAAATTAGGTGATAAAAAACGCATTGTAGAATTATCTGAACGAAATGCAAAGTATTATCGACAAGAGCGTTTTAAGCAAATTAAAATTGTAGATCCAGATCGCCATGTAAAAAGGATTATGGCGCAAATGAAAAAAGATCTTAGGTTGAGTAAAGAACCAAGACATATTGAGTGTTTTGATAATTCCAATATTCAAGGTACCAATCCTGTTGCTGCTTGTGTGGTTTTTAGAGATGGAAAACCAAGTAAAAAAGAGTATCGAAATTTCAATATAAAAACAGTTGAAGGTCCTGATGATTTTGCTTCTATGGAAGAGGTGGTGTTTAGAAGATATAAAAGATTGTTAGAGGAAGGAGCTAATCTTCCTCAATTAATTGTGATTGATGGAGGAAAAGGACAGCTGTCTTCTGCATTAAAAAGTTTGGATATATTAGACTTACGCGGAAAAATAGCGATTATAGGAATAGCAAAACGTTTGGAAGAAATTTATTACCCAGGAGATCCAATACCGATGTATTTAGATAAAACTTCTGAAACTTTAAGAATTGTTCAGTTTTTAAGAAATGAGGCACATCGATTCGGTATTATACATCATAGAAACAATAGGAGTAAAGGTGCAATTAAATCTGAATTAGAGCAGATTCCAGGAATTGGTAAACAAACCCTAGAGACCCTTTTACAGTATTATAAATCAGTTAAAAGGGTAAAGGATGCCAGTTTTGATAGTTTGTCTTCCATAATAGGACCGTCTAAGGCAAAAAAAGTACAGGATGGTTTATTGAAAAAATTGTAATTGATATAAATAAGGAATTGTAAAAGAGGTCCTTTTTTTGTTGCTCAAGTGTATTCACAAGAGGTAAATCGGAGTGTTTGTTCTAAAGTCGATTTGGTTTACAATACAGTCTTCCTCGAATACAAACTTAGTAATGTAAAAGGTGATTTGAATAATTTTGTTTGAGATACAAGGATTTGGTCTTCTATTTCTATTGGAATGTTTTTTAGTTCTTTACAAATTAATTTATACCTAATACCCTTTAAATAGTTGAAGCTAGCTAACGGTCTTCTCTGTTCATAAACAGGAATACCTTAACTCCGCAGGTCTACTATTAAAAGAAATGAAAAGTCTTGTAAAACCAGTGTCTACAAGACTTTTCAATTCAATTATTTTCACCAACTTGGGTGAAAACCGTGACAGGTGAAAATTACAACAACTACAGAAAAGATAAGTTCATACGGCGGATTAAATTTTATATCCGAAAATTTCAACACTCTTGAGTTTTCTTCCTTGATTGAGAACCGCGTCTAGGTAAAAGGTCTTTACAGTCTGAATTTAGTTTTTCAGATGTGATAAAAAATCTATGGCTTTTATTTTTATCAGCAGGAGATTGTGCTGAAGATATTGAGGAGCATTTAAAATCCGATTTACTTCAAATCCCCAACTTAAAGGTCTGTTCTGCTGATACTATTGGTCGTGTTTTAAAAAGCTTAGCCCAAGAAAAAGACATTCATATTAGTAATTCAGGCATCGAACACCAATTTAGCACACATAAAAACCTAAACGCATTAAACATAGATATGCTACTAAAAACAAGAGTTTTAGAGCCTAATAAGAGTTGTGATTTCGATTTTGACCATCAATTTATTCCCTGTGAAAAATACGATTCAAAAAAAAGTTATAAAATCAAACGAGGTTATTTCCCTGGAGTTTCTACTATAGGAAAACACATTGTTCATATTGAAAATA
>NZ_JBAHZZ010000177.1:0-22583 GCF_037132785.1 Flavicella sp.
TGTGTTTGCATTGTCCGCTTAAACTTATTTGAGTATTTTTAGTCCGATTAAGATAAAAACATAAAATAAGTATAAGCTACGTGCAACAGTCCGATAATCTAGCGATTATCTAATCCCACACTAATCTTATACGATCACGTTACCTGCAAGCCGAAAAAAAAAAGCCAGCCGCACAAATTGCACATTTGGTTTTTGCCAACGCTCAAAGCCAAAACACAAAAAACCAAAAGAGCAATTTCTTGCCAACGCTTGATAACTGTAATCTTAAAGAAATAAATTTGACAAAAGAGATAACCATATATTTTGACAAACCTAAACCGTTTGAACCAAGCAATATAAAGCCCTTAAATGGTATTGTTGGTTTGTATTTTATATTTACTCAATCAATTGATATTCAATATCCATTTGATAAATCTAAATTGCTGTATATAGGAATGAGCGAGCGAAAAACCAATAGTATTGGTAGCAGATTATTAGGGCATTATGATGGGAAATCTAAAAATTTAGGATTATCAAATTACAGAAAAGTTGAGCCTTTATTGTTTACTTATATCAATTTTGAAATGCTTAAAAGTATTTGGGATTTCCGTATTGAAGATTTAGAAAGTTATTTTATTCTAAACTTTGTTAAACACTATGGTGTCTATCCTATTTGTAACAATAAATCTGGCTTTGAAATACTTAAAAACAAATTAACAACAAACTTTAAAATTGATTGGAAATATTTTAAATAGAAATGATATGGCAGATAAAGTAAAATCAGGTAAAGAAATATTAGATAATTTTTTTGAAAATATCATAGAAATTAAAGATGTAGATAAAGACATTGCTCAAATGATAAATACACTTTATCAGAACGATAAATTAACAGATATTAATGTGAAGAATGAGCTTCAAAAATTAAGAGAGCAAAATGACAAAAATTAAAAGCATTAATATAAAAGGAATTAGAGGAGCAAAAAATAATTTAGAACTCAACTTAAATGGTAAATCTATTTTACTTTATGGAGATAATGGAACAGGAAAAAGTAGTATTTCAGATTCAATAGAATGGTATTATACAGATAAAGTTGGTCATTTAGCAAGTAATGAAATAGATACTAAAGATGCTTTAAGAAATGCTACTTTAAGCGATACAGATATTTCGGAAGTTGATATTTCTTTTATGAAAGAATCAGAACTTGATTGTTCAAAAACGCTTTCATACAAAGGAAAAAAGTTAACATCTGAATTTCAAAACACTTCAGATAAATTTAATGAGTATATTTCAAAAGCAAATTCTGAAAACTTACTATTTCGATATAAAAACTTAACAGATTTTATTGATAATACCAAAACTGATAAACTAAAATACCTGTCTGATATTATAGGTTTTTCAGAAGTCACCAAGAAAAAAGATGTTTTAAGAAAATGTCATACTGCTATAAAAACCGAAATTAAAACACAAGGATTTGAAGCCCAGATAATTACTCAAAAAGGAATCCTTATTGAAAAAATTGGAGCTTCAATAAGCCAAGAGAAAGATTTATTTGAAAAAGTAAACGAACTAATAAAACCCTTAAAAACTGGTATTGAAGTTAAAACAATCAAGGATATTGATAAAGTTCTTGAGCACATCAAAAAGCCAATAAATAAAAAATTAAATACTGAATTGCAATTTTTAGAAAAAGCAAATGAAGTATTGACTACGCTAAAAAGTGAAATTGTTACAATTAATTTAACTTACGGTAATTACTTTACAGAATTTGATAAAATAGCAAATGATGTACAAAGCATTATGCAAACTTTTTTAGGAAAACTACTTGTATCTGGGAATGCTGTTTTACATAAGAAGTTTCACACAGAAGAAAGTTGTCCTTTGTGTTTACAAGAAAAAGATATTACAGAATTGCGTTCTGAAATTGCCGTAAGATTACAAGAGATTGAAAAATCATCTAAAAAATTAAATTCATTTAAAACAGCACAAGACTTAACCAAAAACATTTCAATTGAGCGTATTAAAAGATTAGACACAGTCTTTTCATACAAATCATTTAAAGAAGACGACCACAAGGCAATTAAACAAGGTTTTGAAGATTTAAAAGACAAGATTGATAAATACAAAACAGCAAGTTTAGAGAAAGTTACTTCTGGCAATAAAATTGCTAATACAAATGAAGTAGAATTGTTACTTACAGATTTTGACTTTCAAAACGGAATTACACAACGAATAAAAGAAATTAAGGAAATTTTCAAAAAAGATAATTCTGCGGTTCTTTACTCAAATATTGATGCTTCAAAAGGAGCTTTTCTAAAAATAAAGCAATTTGAAAAGCAAAAGTCAAAACTTGAAAATCAACGTAAATCATTAGAATTAATATATAACGAGTTCGTAAAGAAACAAAAAGAAGGTCTTGAAAATTTTATCAATACGTTTTCAGGAACAATCAACGAATTTTATCAGGATATGAACCCTGACGAACCTTTTCAAGAAATTAAAATTGTAACTATTGGAAATGATGATGAATTAAAGGGCATTACAATTTCATATAAATACAATGGAAATTGGGTGTCGCCACCACAAAAATATTTTAGTGAATCCCACCTTAATTGTTTTGGTTTATCGTTCTTTTTAGCTTCCGTTAAAGCATTTAATAATACCAATAAATTTATTGTGCTTGATGATGTTATTTCGAGTTTTGATTCAACTCATAGAAAAAGATTTGCTGAATTGATTTTTGAAAAGTTCTCAAAACATCAAATTATTCTACTAACTCACGAAAGAGATTGGTTTACAAATATTGTTAGTCCATTAGCAAAAAAGAAAGGTTGGCTTATTAATGAGATTAAATGGTCTGAATCTAAAGGAACTCATTTTGAAGAAAAACCAAGTGATTTAAAAGAACGAATTGAAACAAATATTGCGGAAAGTAATATTGAAGATTTAGGTAACCCAATCAGACGTTATCTTGAACATTCATTGAAAGAAATTGCTTTGAATATTGGTGCTAAATTAAGTTTTCAATACAACAATGCAAATGAACACAGAATGCCCTATGAATTAATTATGGGAATTAAATCGGAAATCAAGAAGTGTAGTACGGAATTAAAAGCAAAATTCCCTATAATTGACCGAATTGAAAACTCATCAATTTTGGGGAATATATTATCACACGACAACCCTTTTAATCCGAAAATTGGAGATTTGAAAGCATTCTGGTCTGATATAACTGAATTAGAGAATATCTTTATTTGCAAAACAGAAGATTGTAATAGACCGAGAGTGTCTTTAAATAATTATGATACTGTTGCGAAGAAAATAAGATGTGGAGGATGTGGAGAAAAAAAATATGACTGGAAAAAATAGCCAACGCACAAGCCATACACATTTGTAATTCGCTAAAGCCAACGCTACACCCAAAATCACAAAAGAGTATGTCTTTGCCAACGCTAGCAAGTTTGCGAAAAAAAGCCAGACAGGTAACAATGTATATAATTAATGCGGGTTTTGTACTTAATTCAAAGTGCAGTGCTTTCTACAAACAACGCCAAATATAAAATTTAGTTTGTAGGATAAAATACAAGCAAAATTATTATATTTGGCTAAGTGCTAAACCGAAAAGATAGTTCTTTTAAGTTCCGCACTAACCATATACCAACCGTTACCTGCAAGCTGAAAAAAAATCCCACCGCACGGTCAAGCACATTTCATTTTGCTCGTGCCTCACAAAATAAAAAGAGCTTGCCCTCTCCCACCGCCACCCAAACTGAATGATTATTTTAATGCTCATTTCGTGAGATATTGAGATATTATTTCTATTTTGCAAACTGAATTAATATATTCAAAAAATGAACCGAATAAAGGAGGTTTTAGAGAAAAAAGGAATTAAACAAAAATGGCTAGCTGAAGAGTTGGGTAAGAGTTATAATATGGTAAATTCTTATGCTCAAAACAGAAGACAACCAAGTTTGGAAACTTTATTTGAGATTGCAAAAATCTTAAACGTAGAAGTAAAATCATTGATAAAAGAAAATTAATAACCCAAGTACAACAAATGAATATTGTAAAAGAAGCAGATATCGAATATGGATTTGTAGGGAAATTACAAGACTTAAAATATACGTATCGTAAAGATATAAGAACAAAAGACGCTTTAGAGTTAAATTTCAGACAGAAGTTTGAAGCATTGAATAGAGTGAAATTAACCGATACTGAATTTGATAAACTACTAACCGAAATAGTAAATCCAGATGTATTTAAAACATCTAACAGGTTAAGGAAAAAAAACACCTTTATAAGGGAAGACGATACACCATTACATTACACTTTAGTAAATATTAAAGACTGGTGTAAAAATGATTTTGAAGTCATTAATCAGCTTCGAATGAATACAGAAAATAGCAATCATAGATATGATGTTATTTTATTGATAAACGGATTACCTCTTGTACAGATTGAGTTAAAAACGTTGGAGATTAGCCCTAATCGTGCAATGCAACAAATAGTGGACTATAAAAATGATGCTGGAAACGGATATACCAATTCGTTAATGTGCTTTATGCAGTTATTTATAGTTAGTAATCAATCAAGAACGTTTTACTTTTCTAATAACAACAACAAACATTTTGCTTTTAATGCAGACGAGCAGTTTTTACCTGTTTACACCTTAGCCAAAGAAGACAATTCTAAAATTGAAAACTTATTTGATTTTGCTGATAAATTTTTAGCCAAATGTACTTTAGGCGAAATGATTAGTCGCTATATGGTGTTGGTAGAAACGGAGCAGAAAATAATGGTCATGCGTCCCTATCAAATTTATGCAGTAAAAGCTATCGTAGATTGTATAGAACAAGATAGAGGAAACGGATATATTTGGCACACTACAGGAAGTGGAAAAACGCTTACTTCTTTCAAGGCTTCCACGCTGTTAAAAGACAATGATGATATTGAAAAATGCTTATTTGTAGTAGACAGAAAAGATTTAGACAGACAAACAAGAGAAGAGTTTAATAAATTTCAAGAAGGTAGTGTAGAGGAAAACACCAATACCGAAACATTGGTAAGAAGAATGCTATCTACCGATTATGCAGACAAGGTAATTGTTACCACTATTCAAAAATTAGGATTAGCACTTAATCAAAATAGTAAGCGAAACAAACAACAAAAAGAAGACAATAAAGAAACTTATTACGATAGGTTAGCACCTTTAAAAGATAAACGTGTCGTTTTTATTTTTGATGAATGTCACCGTTCTCAATTTGGTGATAATCACGAAGCAATAGTTGAATTTTTCCCAAAAGCACAACTATTCGGTTTTACAGGAACACCTATTTTTGAAGAAAATGCAACGTATAGAACTATTGAAGGCAAACAAGCATCTTATAAAACTACAGAAGATGTATTTCAAAAAGAATTACATGCTTATACCATTACCAATGCAATAGAAGATAGAAACGTATTAAAATTTCATATCGACTATTTCAAACCAGAAAAAAAAGTAACAGTAGGTGACGATTTACATAAGTTAGCCGTAGCAAAAGCCATACTAGATAAACACGATAAAGCAACCCATCACAAACGTTTTAATGCATTATTTGCAACGGCTTCTATTAATGATGCTATTCAGTATTTCGATACTTTTAAAAAGCTACAAGCAGAGAAATTAAAAGAAGACGAAGATTACAAGCCTTTACAAATAGCTTGCGTGTTTTCACCACCTGCCGAGGGCAATAAAGACATCCAGCAAATACAAGAGGATTTACCACAAGAAAAAGCAGATAATACGGTAGAACCTAATAAAAAGAAAGAAGCATTAAATACAATTATTGCGGACTACAACACCCAATACAATACCAACCATAGAATTGCTGATTTCGATTTATATTATCAAGATGTACAAACGCGTATAAAAGACCAAAAATATACAAATGCCGATTATCCTCATAAAAATAAAATTGATGTGATGATTGTGGTAGATATGCTCTTAACTGGTTTCGATTCTAAATATCTAAACACTTTATACGTAGATAAAAATTTAAAGTATCACGGTTTAATACAAGCCTATTCTCGTACCAATAGAGTGATAAACGCTACCAAGCCTTATGGTAATATTTTAGTATTTAGAGACCAAGAAGAAGATGTAAATAAAGCAATGATTCGTTTCTCTGGTGCTAAAATAGAAAAGGCAAAAGAAATTTGGTTGGTAGATGCTGCACCTAAAGTGATAGAAAAATACAAAGAAGCGGTAACGAATCTAAACCAATTTATGGAGGCTAATGGGTTGGACTGTTCGCCTTCTGAGGTGAGTAATTTAAAAGGAGATGAAGCTCGTGCAGGTTTTATAAATGTGTTTAAAGAAATACAACGCTATAAAACACAATTAGACCAATATACCGATTTAGAAGAAACACAAACCGAAACCATTGAAGCATTATTAGCAGAGGATGATTTACGCTCCTTTAAATCTGTGTATTTAGATACTGCCAAACGTTTGCAGGCAGAACAAAACAAAAAAGGAGACAATATACCAGAAGATGTACAACAATTAGATTTTGAATTTGTACTATTCTCTTCTGCGGTTATAGATTACGATTATATTATTGGCTTAATTGCAACCTATACGCAAGACAAACCATCCAAACATAAAATGACACGGGAAGAACTCATAAATCTTCTAGGTTCTAGTGCCAATTTAATGGACGAGCGTGAAGGTATTATTGCCTATATAAACACCTTAGAAGTGGGTTCTGCTTTAGATGAAAAAGACATAAATACAGGCTACCAAAAATTTAAAGACGAAAAATCTGCTAAAGAAATACAAACTATTGCAGAGAACCATAACATTACAGAGGTAAGTTTAAATGCTTTTATTGATGAAATTATGAACCGATTAATTTTTGATGGCGAAAAACTAACCGATTTATTAGCACCCTTAGAATTAGGATGGAAAGACCGTAGTGTAAAAGAAAAAGGGCTGATGGATGAACTTTTGCCATTACTTAATAAACTAGCCCAAGGGCGTGAAATAGCAGGATTAAACGCTTATGAATAGTCAATTTTCAATTACGAATTCTAAATTACAAATTACGAATGATGGAATTGATAATTCTAAATTCGTAATTTGTAATTCAAATCTGGGCGTGCCCCAAGGGTCGGGCTATTCGCTATATCTTTTTTGTAAAAAAACAAAAAAGGATGCCGCTACTATCCCTCACGCAAAAAATAAAAACCTATGAATAAGGAAAAACAAAATATAGTTCCTGCATTGCGTTTTCCTGAGTTTGAAGGTAACTGGAATGTACTAAAAGGTGAAAATATTACTGATAAAATCACTAAAGGAAGCTCACCTAAATGGCAAGGATTTAATTACGTAGATAAAGGTATTTTATTTGTAACAAGTGAGAATGTTAGAGATGGTTTTTTAGACATTTCTAAACCAAAATATTTAGAGTATGGTTTTCACGAAAAACAAAAGAACAGTCAGTTAAAAAAAGGAGATGTTTTAATTAATATTGTTGGAGCTTCAATTGGTCGGAGCACAATTTATAATCTAGATATTGAAGCCAATATTAATCAGGCTGTTGCAATATTCAGAGTAAAAAAACATATTTCAAATAATTTTATTTCATATTGTTTACAACTAGATGAAACACAAGAAAGTATGTTTGGTGTTCAATCTGAATCTGCAAGACCAAATTTATCTCTAACTAATTTAAAGGAATTAATATTTAATATCCCCATATATTCTGAACAACAAAAAATAGCCAATTGTCTATCTTCATTAGACAATCTAATAACAGCAGAAACCGAAAAACTAGACCATTTAAAAGACCATAAAAAAGGGTTGTTACAACAACTATTTCCTGCTAAAGGAGAAACCAAACCACAGTTTCGTTTTCCTGAGTTTGAGAATGATGGAGATTGGGAGGAGAAAACTTTAGGAGATTGTCTTGATTATTTACAACCAACACCTTATTTAGTTAGCAGTACAGATTATAAAGATGAGTATGCAACACCTGTTTTAACTGCAGGGAAAACTTTTATTTTAGGTTACTCTAATGAAAAGGAAGGAATATTTACAGATAAATTACCTGTTATAATTTTTGATGATTTTACCACAGCTTCAAAATTTGTTGATTTTCCTTTTAAAGCAAAATCGTCTGCAATGAAAATGTTATTGGTCAAAGAAGATAATAACATCAAGTTTTTATTTGAAACTATTCAAAACTTAAATTTTGAAGTAAGCACACATAAAAGGCATTGGATTTCTGTTTTTTCAAAACTTGACATTCTAATACCTAAAGACCCAAAAGAACAAGAAAAAATAGCCAATTGTTTTTCTAGTACAGATGATTTAATAAAAGCAGAAACAACAAAAATAGAAACTTTAAAAGCCCATAAAAAAGGCTTAATGCAGCAATTGTTTCCTAATTCAATTACGAATTAATAATTACGAGATGAAAAAAAACGAGCTACAAGAAATAAACAACTTTGTGATTTTTGAAACAGAAAAAGGCAAGGTAAATATTGATGTGTATTTTAAAGACGAAACACTTTGGCTTACTCAAAAACGCATTGCAGAACTGTTTGAAAAAGACAGGACAGTTATTAGCAAACATCTCAAAAATATTTTTGAAAGTGATGAATTGCACGAAAATTTGGTATGTGCAAATTTTGCACACACCACTCAACACGGAGCCATAGAAGGAAAAACGCAAACTAAAGAAGTAAAATTTTACAATCTTAAAGCTATTACAGCAGTTGGTTACCGTGTAAACTCACCAAAAGCAACCGCATTTAGAAAATGGGCTACGGATATACTACACGAATACATCATCAAAGGTTTTGCAATGGATGATGCCCGATTAAAACAAATAAAACATTTTGGTAAAGATTATTTTGATGAAATGCAGGAACGAATTCGTGAAATTCGTTTAAGTGAAAGACGTTTATATCAAAAAATAACCGACATCTATGCCTTGTCTGCAGATTACGATAATAAAGATGCCATTACGAAGCATTTTTTTGCAAGTGTACAAAACAAACTGCATTGGGCAATTACAGGTAAAACAGCCGCAGAAATTATTTACACAGAAGCAGATGCTACTATAATTTTTATGGGTTTAAAAACTTGGAAACAAGCACCTGAAGGTAAAATATTAAAAAGTGATGTAAGTGTAGCAAAAAACTATTTAAATGAAGAACACATTAAAGCATTACAGAGAATTGTAACTTCTTACCTAGATTTAGCCGAAAGTAGAGCAACCAACAGAATGGTAATGAATATGAAAGATTGGGATAAATTTTTAATTCAGTTTTTAGAATTAGCAGATTATCCTATTCTTACCCATAAAGGTAAAATAACGATGTTGGAAGCTAAACTAAAAGCAGAAACAGAATATAATAGCTTTAGAGTAATTCAAGACCAAAATTACATCTCAGATTTTGATGCAGAGATAAGTCAATTACCAATTACGAATCAAAAATTACGAGATGAAAAAGAATAATATCATACAAGAAAAGTCCTTTGCTTTTGCCGTAAGAGTTGTAAACTTATATAAATACTTAACTACGGAGAAAAGGAATATGTGTTATCTAAGCAATTGCTAAGAAGTGGCACTTCTGTTGGTGCAAATATTGAGGAATCTATTGGAGGACAATCAGAAAGAGATTTTTTATCCAAATTGAGTATTTCTTACAAAGAAGCAAGAGAATCTAAATATTGGTTAAAGTTATTATTAGCTACAGACTATCTTAATAAAGAGCAAGCTGATAGTTTAATAAATGATGCAGAAGAAATCTGTAAAATTATAGGAAGTATTCAAGTAACAATGAAAAAGAAAATTCGTAATTCGTAATTGAAAATTCGTAATTAAAATAATATGACAGCAAAACAAAAACAAGAAGAATTAGGGAAAGTACTTTGGGATATCGCAAACGATTTAAGAGGTGCGATGAATGCAGATGATTTTCGTGATTATATGCTATCCTTTTTATTTTTACGTTACTTATCAGATAATTATGAGGGTTCTGTAAAAAAAGAATTAGGTTCAGATTATCCTATATTAGCAAAAGAAGATAAGCGTACACCGCTTTCTGTTTGGTATGAAGATAACGAAGAGGACATAGAACCATTTGAAAAACAAATGCGTAAAAAAGTGCATTATGTTATAAAGCCAGAATATTTATGGGCAAGCATATCAGAATTAGCACGTACCCAACATAATGATTTATTAAGTGACCTTCAAGATGGATTTAAGTACATAGAAAATGAATCTTTTGAAAGTTCCTTTAAAGGCTTATTCTCAGAAATCAATCTAGATTCAGAAAAACTAGGAAAAACCTATACAGATAGAAATAAAACACTCTGTAAGATAATTAAAAGTATTTCTGATGGTATTTCAGAGTTTTCAACCGATAGCGATACACTTGGTGATGCTTACGAGTATTTAATTGGTGAATTTGCAGCAGGTTCAGGTAAAAAAGCAGGTGAGTTTTATACACCACAGCAATTATCTACCATTCTGTCAGAAATTGTAACCTTAGATAGTCAAAACCCAAAAGCAGGTAAAAAGAAAAAACTCAATAGAGTATTAGATTTTGCTTGTGGTTCTGGTTCTTTACTTTTAAATGTAAAAAGTAAAATTGAAAACCAAGAAGGCGGTGGTACGATTAGCCGAATCTACGGTCAAGAAAAAAACATAACAACATACAATTTAGCACGTATGAATATGTTGTTGCACGGAGTAAAAGATTCTGAATTTGAAATATTTCACGGAGATACTTTAAAAAACGAATGGGATATTTTAAACGAAATGAATCCTGCTAAAAAATACACCTTTGATGCTATTGTAGCAAATCCACCTTTTAGTTTACGTTGGGATGCATCAGAAGCAATGGGCGAAAATTTCCGTTATAAAAATTACGGTTTAGCACCAAAATCGGCAGCAGATTTCGCCTTTTTATTACACGGTTTCCACTTTTTAAGTGATGAAGGTACAATGGCTATTATTTTACCTCACGGAGTTTTATTTAGAGGCGGAGCAGAATCTCGAATTAGAACCAAACTATTAAAAGACGGAAATATTGATACTGTTATTGGCTTACCTTCTAACTTATTCTTTTCAACAGGAATCCCTGTATGTATTTTAATATTGAAGAAATGTAAAAAGGATGATGATGTACTATTTATAAATGCAAGTGAGCATTATAAAAAAGAGAAACGCCAAAATATTTTACGTGAAGGAAAAGATGGAGAAGCCAATGATATTCAAAAAATTGTAGAAACCTATCAAAACCGACCTGAAAAAATTGAGCGTTATGCACGTAGAGTTTCTATGGAAGAAATAGAGAAGAACGATTACAACCTGAATATTTCTCGGTATGTAAGTACGGCAATAGCAGAAGTTAAAATTGACTTAAAAGAAGTGAATGAAAAACTGGCAGATATTGAAAAGAAAGCGAATAAATCATTGAAAGAGCATAATAAATTTTTAACAGAATTAGGTTTGGAAACGATTTGAATGGTTGAATAAGCCAACGCAAGTTCAAGCACATTTAAAGTTTGCTCGTGCCTCACAAATTTAAAAGAGCTTTCACGCCAACGCTAGCAAGTTTGCGGAATAAAAAAGCCAGACAGGTAACAATGTATAAAAAACATAGGGCGTTTGTGCTAAACCGCAAGCTCTGTGTTTATTTACAAAGTCCACTAAATATAAAATTTGGCATTTAATAGAAAAATAAAAGCAAAATATTTATATTTAGCTAAGTAATAAACCGAAACGAAAGTGCTTTTTTACTGCCCTACGTTTCTTATACTAACCGTTAGGTGCAAGCTAAAAAAAAAGCCACCACACGGTCAAGCACATTTAATTTTGTTCGTACCTCACAAAATAAAAAGAGCTTGTCCTTTCCCACCACCATCCATACCGAATGATTATTTTTATACTCATATCGTGAGATGTTAATGAAATATTATTACATTAGCACTCTGAATTAAATTATTCAAAAATGAACCGAATAAAAGAGGTTTTAGACACAAAAGGAATTAAGCAAATCTGGTTGGCTGAACAATTAGGAAAAAGCTATAATATGGTAAATTCTTATGCTCAGAACAGAAGACAACCGAGTATTGAAGATTTGTACAAGATTGCAAAAATCTTAAACGTAAGTGCAAAAGAACTATTAGTAGACTAAAATTTTAGAAAAAATATAAATGGCAAAACAAGTAAAAACAAAATCAATAGAAGAAACGCTTTGGCAAGCCTGCGATAAATTAAGAGGCTCGGTAGAATCTAGCGAATACAAACACGTAGTTTTAGGACTTATCTTCTTAAAATTTGCCAGCGATAAATTTGAAGAACGCAGAGAAGAACTCATTGCTGAAGGCAAAGAAAAGTACGTAGAAATGAAAGATTTCTACAATATGAAAAACGTATTTTTCTTATTGGAAGATTCGCGTTGGTCTTTTATAAAAGCCAATGCCAAACAAGACGATTTAGCATTAAAAATAGATACTGCCTTACACAACATAGAAAAAAACAATCCTGCTTTAAAAGGAGCATTGCCTGACAATTATTTTTCTCGTTTAGGACTAGACAAAACCAAACTCGCTTCGCTTATTGATAAGATTAGCGAAATAAATACCATTGCCGATAAACAAAACGATATTGTTGGACGAGTGTACGAGTATTTCCTAGCCAAATTTGCCATAAAAGAAGGAAAGGGAAAAGGAGAATTTTATACACCAAAAAGTATTGTAAACCTTATTGCCGAAATGATAGAACCTTACCAAGGTATTATTTATGACCCTGCTTGTGGTTCTGGTGGTATGTTTGTACAGTCTATTAAGTTTTTAGAAAGCCATCACGGAAACAAAAAAGAGGTTTCTGTATATGGGCAAGAATATACCAATACGACCTACAAACTGGCTAAAATGAATTTAGCAATTAGAGGTATTTCTGCCAATTTGGGCGAAAAAGCAGCCGATACTTTTGGCAATGACCAACACCCAGATTTAAAAGCCGATTTTATAATGGCAAACCCGCCTTTTAACCAAAAAGATTGGAGAGCGGAAAGTGAATTGACAGACGACCCAAGATGGAAAGGTTATGATGTACCGCCAAAATCTAATGCCAATTATGGATGGATTTTAAATATGGCTTCTAAACTCTCCGATAATGGAGTTGCTGGTTTTATACTAGCAAATGGTGCACTTTCTGGTGGAGGAGACGAATATAAAATAAGACGTAAATTAATTGAAAATAATATGGTAGAAGCCATTATTATTCTTCCACAAAATATGTTTTACACGACTAACATTTCTGTAACACTTTGGATTTTAAACAAAAACAAAACAGCAAAAACCGTAGATAAAGGAGACGAAACTCGTAACTACCGTAAACGGGAAGAAGAAATCTTGTTTATGGATTTACGCAAAAAAGGAGAACCTTTCGAGAAAAAATACATTCAGTTTTCGCCTACGCAAATACAAGATATTGCTGAAACCTTTCATACTTGGCAAACCAATAAAGATGCCTACCAAGATATACCAGAATATTGTTACTCTGCCAATAAAACAGAAGTAGAAAAAAAGGATTTTTCTTTAGTACCTAGTAAATACATAGAATTTGTAAACCGAGACGAAAACATAGATTTTGATACCAAAATGAAAAGTTTACAAACCGAATTAAAAGACCTTTTGGCACAAGAAGAACAATCTAAAGCCGATTTACAAAACGTTTTTAAAACCTTGGGCTATGAGTTATAAACGAATAGGCGATTTTATAGAATTAGTTGATGAACGAAACAAAGATTTATCAATAACTAAATTACTAGGTTTAAGTATTTCAAAACAATTTATTCCTTCTGTGGCAAATACCATTGGAACGAATATGAAAACCTATAAAATAATTCGGAAAAATCAATTTGCTTGTAGTGTAATGCAGGTAAGAAGAGATGGAAAAATGCCTGTTGCATTATTAAAAGAATTTGATGAAGCAATTATTTCGCAAGCGTACCCTGTTTTTCAGGTAATTGATGAAACTGAATTACTGCCAGATTATTTAATGATGTGGTTTACTCGTTCGGAATTTGATAGGCAAGCAACCTTTCACGCAGTTGGTGGCGTTAGGGGAAGTTTAGAGTGGGAAGATTTTTTAGATTTTGAACTCCCAATCCCATCCATAGAAAAACAACAACAAATAGTAGCCGAATACAATACGGTAACAAACCGCATAAACCTAAACAACCAACTCAACCAAAAACTAGAAGAAACCGCACAAGCATTGTACAAACATTGGTTTGTAGATTTTGAGTTTCCTAATACAGAAAATAAACCTTATAAATCTTCTGGTGGCAAAATGGTTTTTAATGAAGAATTGGAAAAAGATATTCCTGTTGGATGGAGTTTAAAAAGATTGAATGAAATCTCGAAAATTACAATGGGTCAATCACCTAGTGGTGAAACTTATAATGAATTAGGAGTTGGTGAAGTTTTTTATCAAGGTAGAACAGATTTTGGTTTTAGATTACCAACAATAAGAAGTTATACAACTGAACCAAAAAGGATAGCAAAAAAAGGAGATATATTAATGTCTGTCCGTGCACCCGTTGGTGATTTAAATATTGCAAATACAGATTGCTGTATAGGTAGAGGAATATCTTCAATTAGAAGTATTGAAGCGAGTTATACTTTTTACTTAATGAAAAATTTTAAAAAACTATTTGATTCAAGTAAAGGAACAGGGACTATTTTTAGCTCAATAAATAAAGATGAGTTATTTGATTTAAAAATCATTTACAATAAAGAAATAGCTATATTTTTTAATAATAAAATCAATAAAGTAGACAAGTCTATATATAAGAATTGCGAACAAATAGTAGTCCTCCAAGAATTTCAAAGCCTATTATTAGCAAAAATGACACAGCAAGAAACTAAACTTCAAGCCGTATGAGTCAAGACCAAATATTAATATATCAAAACATAAAAATAATGGTTAATGATAAATTATTAATGGTTAATGAATGGGAGGTAATTAATCATTTACCATTAACAACTTACAATTATGAAAAATGACCAAATATTAATATACCAAAACCAAGACGGTAACATAAAAATAGATGTTCATTTAGAAGGTGAAACCGTTTGGCTTACCCAAGTACAAATGGCAACCTTGTTTGGCAAAGCAAAATCTACCATAAGCGAACATACTAAAAACGTGTTTTCAGAGGGAGAATTAGATAAAATGGCAACCGTTCGGAATTTCCGAACAGTTCAGCAAGAAGGAGACAGGAAAATAATGGTTAAGGGTAAATTATTAATGGTTAATGAATGTGCAAACATTCACCATTCACAACTAATAATTAACAATTAGAAAAATGAACCCACTCATTATATACCAAACAGAAGATGGAAAAGTCAAAATAGAAACACATTTTGAAAATGAGAGCGTTTGGTTAAGTCAGGCTCAGATTTCTGAATTGTTTCAAAAAGAAAGAAGTGTTATTACCAAGCACATTGGTAAAATCTTTAAAGATGGAGAATTGCTTGAAAAAAGCAATGTGCAATTTTTGCACATTAGTGGTTCAGACAAGCGCGTAAAATTTTATAGTCTTGATGTAATCATATCAGTTGGTTACCGAGTAAAATCGCACAGAGGTGTGCATTTCAGAAAATGGGCAACAGCACTTATCAAAGAGTATTTGATAAAAGGTTTTGCAATGAACGATGATTTACTAAAACAAGCAGGTGGCGGTAATTATTTTGAAGAATTATTGGCTCGTATTCGTGATATACGTTCGTCAGAAAAAGTGTTTTGGCGTAAAGTATTAGATGTATATGCTACAAGTATAGATTACGACTCAAAAACAGAGCAATCCATAAGCGTTTTTAAAACCATACAAAACAAAATGCATTGGGCAAGTCACGGAGAAACAGCAGCCGAAACAGTTTATAATCGTGTAGATGCTACAAAAGAAGATATTGGTCTTAGTAATTTTAAAGGCGAAACACCAACAAAACGAGAAGTAGAAGTAGCAAAAAATTATTTGGCAGAAGACGAGTTAAATATTCTAAACCGAATGGTAACGGCATTTTTAGAAATTGCAGAAATCCAAGCTTTAGACCGCACACCAATGTATATGGCAGATTGGATAAAGCAATTAGACAATTTCTTAAAACTGACCAATAAAAATATTTTATCGCATTCAGGAACAATTAGCCACCAAAAAGCAATTGAAAAGGCTCACGGAGAATATAAGATATATAAAGAGAAAATAAAGAATAGACTATCACAGGTAGAGAAAGATTTCATCAATCAAATTGAAGATGAAACTAAAAGGCTAAAAAAATGAAAAAATTTACAGAAGCACAATTAGAATCTGCCTTTGCAGAATTAATAGCAAATGAAGGTTATCCTCATCACTTAGGCAACACACTTAACCGTGCAGAAGATGAAGTGATTTTAGCAGATGATTTACGTGCTTTTTTATTACAAAAATATCAATTAGAAAATTTAACAGAATCAGAAGCCAATAGTATTATTCTACAAATAAAAACTTTGCCTGCTTCCGATTTATACGAGAGCAATAAACGTTTTATGCGTATGCTTTCTGATGGTTTTATTTTAAAACGTGAAGACCACAGTCAAAAAGATATTTACATTCAATTAATAGATTATTCTGGTTTAGAAAATCAAACTCAAAGCGATACTATAGAAACCATAGTAGCCGAACCAAAACTACAATATGGCGATACAAATATTTACAAATTTGTTACCCAATTAGAAATTACAGAAGCCAACCACAAACGTATTCCAGATGGTATTTTATATATCAATGGTTTGCCTTTGGTAGTTTTTGAGTTTAAATCTGCCATACGAGAAGAAGCAACCATACACAATGCTTACGAACAAATTACGGTACGTTACAAAAGAGACATTCCACAACTGTTTATTTACAATGCTTTTTGTGTAATAAGTGATGGTGTTAACAACAAAGCAGGTTCGTTTTTTGCACCCTATGAGTTTTATTATGCCTGGAGACGTGTAGCAGGTTTAGCCAAAGATGTAGATGGAATTGATTCTATGTTTACCTTGGTTCAAGGAATGTTGCACAAAAACCGTTTACGTGACATTATTCGCAATTTTATTTACTTACCAGACAGTAGTAAAAAAGACGAGAAAATTCTGTGTCGTTATCCACAATACTATGCGGCAAGAGCCTTATACGATACTATAAAAATAGCTCAAAAAAATACAGACGGCACAGGTGGAGATGGAAAAGGTGGAACTTATTTTGGCGCTACAGGTTGTGGTAAAAGTTTTACAATGCTTTTCTTGACACGTTTATTAATGAAAAGTGCCCATTTTGGTAATCCTACTATTCTTTTAATTACGGATAGAACAGATTTAGACGACCAATTATCGGCACAATTTACCAATGCAAAAAATTATATTGGAGATAATGGGATTATAAGTGTAGAAAGCAGAAAACAATTGCGAGAAAAACTACAAGGTTGCGAATCAGGTGGCGTGTTTTTAACGACCATTCATAAGTTTACAGAAGACTTGGCTTTGCTTACCGAAAGAACCAATGTAATTTGTATTTCAGATGAAGCACACCGTAGTCAAACCAATTTAGACCAAAAAGTAACCGTTACAGAAAAAGGAGTTAAAAAAACCTATGGTTTTGCAAAATACCTACATGACTCTTTACCCAATGCTACTTTTGTAGGATTTACAGGTACACCAATTGATGCTACTTTAGATGTTTTTGGTAAAGTAGTAGATGCCTACACAATGACTGAATCTGTAAAAGATGAAATTACGGTTCGTATTGTTTATGAAGGAAGAGCAGCCAAGGTAATTTTGAATAATAGTGAATTGGCTAAAATAGAAGCTTATTATAATGAAGCTGCTAGTGAAGGTGCGAATGATTATCAGGTAGAAGAAAGCAAAAAGCAGTCGGCTAATATGAATGCTGTTTTGGGCGACCCAGATATTTTAAAGAAAATAGCCAATGACTTTGTTACGCATTACGAAAATCGTGTTAATGAAGGAGCAACCGTAAAAGGCAAAGCAATGTTTGTATGTAGTAGCCGACCAATTGCCTATGCTTTTTATCAAAATTTAATTGTCTTACGTCCAGAATGGGCAGAAGTGAAAATAGCAGAAGACGGAGCAGAATTGTCAGACAAAGACAAGAAAGAAATAAAACCAATGCAACGTGTTAAAATGATAATGACACGTGGTAAAGACGACCCAAAAGAAATGTACGATATGCTGGGTTCTAAAGAGTATCGAAAAGAACTCGACCGTCAGTTTAAAAACGAAAAATCGAACTTTAAAATCGCTATTGTAGTCGATATGTGGTTAACAGGATTTGATGTGCCGTTTTTAGATAGTATGTATATCTACAAACCTATATCGCAACACAATTTAATACAAACAATATCTCGTGTAAACCGAAAATATGCAGGTAAAAATAAAGGATTAGTAGTCGATTATATCGGAATTAAAAAAGCAATGAATTTGGCATTAGCCAAGTACAACAAAGGTGACCAAGATAATTTTGAAGATATAGATGCTTCTTTGACAGCTGTTCGTGACCAATTAGATTTGTTGGCTAAAATTTTCCATAAGTTTGATAACTCTAAATATTTTAATGGCTCGCCACTAGACCAATTAAATACATTAAACCAAGCAGCCGAATTTGCCCAAATAACCAAAAATAGAGAAACTCGTTTTATGGGATTGGTAAAACGCTTAAAAGCCGCTTATGATATTTGTGCAGGAAGTGAAAAATTGACCCAAACCGAAAGAGATTATACCCACTTTTATTTAGCCGTTCGTTCTATCGTCTTTAAACTAACCAAAGGAAATGCACCAGACACCGCACAGATGAATAAGAGAGTGCGAGAAATGATAAAAGACGCTTTACAAAGTGATGGTGTAGAAGAAATATTTAAAATTGGAGAAGATGCCGATAGCAAGCAAGATATTTTTGATGATGATTATTTAGCAAAGTTGGACAAGATAAAAATGCCCAACACCAAAATAAAACTCTTGCAACAATTGCTCGCAAAAGCAATTGGAGAAATTAAAAAAGTAAACCAAGTAAAAGGAGTCGATTTTACTAAAAAAATGGAAGCCTTAGTAGAGCGTTACAACGACCGTAGCGAAAATGATGTGCTACGTAGTGAAGTTTATGATGAAATGGCAGATGCATTAACAGATATGATTATGCAGGTACGTGATGAATTTGATTCAGGAGACGAACTCGGAATTGACTTTGAAGAAAAAGCCTTTTACGACATCTTGCTAGCACTTTGTCAGAAATACGATTTTACGTATCCTGATGAAAAACTAATTGACTTGGCTAAGAAAGTGAAAGAATTGGTTGATAGTCAATCGAAATTCCCTGATTGGAGTAAACGAGACGATATAAAATCAGCCTTAAAAGTTGGATTAATATTACTATTGGATGAATTTGGATATCCTCCAGTAGATAAAGATGAAGTATATCAAGAAATATTTACACAAGCGGAGAATTATAAGAAGCATAATACGAAATAAGCCAACGCAAGTTCAAGCACATTTAAAGTTTGCTCGTACCTCACAAATTTAAAAGAGCTTTCACGCCAACGCTAGCAAGTTTGCGGAAAGAAAAAAAGCCAGACACCTAACAATGTATAAAAAACATAGGGCGTTTGTGCTAAACTTAAAGGTCTGTGCATATTAACAAAGTCCGCTAAATATAAAATTTGGCATTTAAGTGAAAAATAAAAGCAAAATATTTATATTTAGCTAATTAATAAACCGAAACGAAAGTGCTTATTTACTGCCCTACGTTTCTTATACTAAACGTTATGCCCAAGCAAAAACCTAGAACATATTTATGAAAATTAATGCGAAAGAATATTTAAAGGAATTTGCTAAATCACAATCTGATTGGTTAAAATTCTTAATTTATGAAGTCATTGAATCTAATGGGAATATTTCTGATGATAAAAAATTAGAAGTATATAGTAATTTAACAAATGACACCGCTTTAACCATTAATGAACCTAATATAAATGCTAATAATTCTAGTGAGGAAATTCGCATAATATCGTTAGAACATAATAAAGGTGTAAATGCTTTAAAGCAATCTCAAACTATTAAGTTCCACAATGATGTTACTATACTATATGGATTAAATGGAGCAGGAAAAAGTAGTTACTTTAAGGTATTAAATGAAATTGTAGGTGGAAATCAAAAGAAGAAAGTTTCTTCTAACATATATTTAGACAATCCAACAACAATTGATGTAAATATCTCTTTTAAAGAAAAGAACAAATCAATTCAAACAATAAACTGGAATGGGAACACTCGTGCACTTGATATCTTAAACAAATGTAAAGTTTTTGACTCTTCATATCTGAATGGTTTATTAGAAACTCGAAAGGCAGACAGTACGCTAATACAACCATTAGGGTTAAATATTTTTTCAAGTTTGGTCGTTTTAATTGATAAATTTAAAAGACAACTGAATGATAATGCTGACAAGAAAAGATTAGAAAAACCAACACTAGAACTGAAATATTTTCAAAATGAAATAAAGACATCATTTGAAAATAATCAAATTTCTAAATCAATAAAAACACAGATTGAAAAATTATTTGATTTTACAACAGAAAGTACTGATAATCTCATCACAGTAAAAAAAGAAATTGAAGATTTAAAGCAAATAAATATTCAAGATAAAATCAAGCTTAAACAGAGTGATAAAACAGATATTAAGAATATTAAAACATACATAGAAAATACTCACAAAAAACTATCTGAATTTCGTAGCAATATTAAAATTGAATTAGAATCAATAACAAAACACAAGGAAGCTAACGAATTAGCTAAAAAACAATTTGAAATTCTATCAACAATTCCAAATAGTGATAATTCTGAATGGAAAGAATTTATTAAATCTGGTGAAAAATATACTTCAAAAGTAGAGGATAGTGACAAAGTATGCATTTATTGTCGTCAAACTTTACGAAACGAAAATGCAACGGAATTAATTAGAGCTTATGGAAATTATTTAAAAGACGAATCTGAACAAAAATTAAATAAATCCATAAAATCAATAAATCAAATAAAAAAGAATATTGAAACTTTTTCTATTGAATTGATAATTAAAAAGAATATTCAAGAGATTTTAGAAAAAAACAAACTTGAAGGAGATAATGAATTGTTTTACAGTGTAATTCTAAAGACAAATGCTCAATTCACTTTAGAGAGAGAAATATTAATTAAACAAATTAATATTGGAAATTTCAAACCAAAAAACGACTTACTTGCTATTGAAATTATCACTAACAAATTAAATTCTATTTCCGTATCGATTAAAAATGGAATTGATACGTTATTGGATGATAACACTAAAAAAGTAACTAAGATTGAAAAATTAGAAATCTCATTAAAACAACTTCAAGAAAACGAATCTATAAGTAAACAAAAAGAGAACATTAAAAAGTGGTTTGAAGCTGATGTTTTAGAAAACAAAACAAGAAAAATAGCATCAAAAATTAACACTAGAAGTATTACAGAGCTATCCAAACAAGCACATAGCCAACTATTAACTGAAGCTCTTAAAGAGAGTTTTAAAGAAGAGTTAAGTTTTCTTGGTTATAGTAACTTAAAAGTAAAAATAGAGAATGCTCAGGGTGGTAAAGGAACTTCAAGTACTAAATTAATGCTATCGAAAAGTAACGATATTAAAGCTATATTAAGTGAAGGAGAACAAAAGGCGGTTGTATTAGCATTGTTCATTGCGGAAGCAAAAATTCAAAAAAGTAAAAACCCAATAATACTTGATGACCCAGTTAATAGTCTAGACCATAGAATAGCTGGAAAATTCGCTCAAAGGTTATTAAAGTTGGATAATCAAATAATTTTATTTAATCATAATCGATTGTTCCTTGATGCGTTTGAAACTTCAAAAGAAAACCATATTTGTAAAACTATAGATTCCGATTGTAATAAATCAAAAGGAAAACATATAAGAGTTTATCAAGTCAATAGTGAAGGTCAAAATATAAAAGGTGTTTTAAGAAACTATAAATCTAACAAGGCAAAAGAGCATCTATCAGAAATTAAAAGACTGTTACAAAACTCTCCGTTTGAAGAAGAATTGAAAACAGCTAGTTTATTAAGAAAAACCGTTGAGTGTGTAATAGATGAAGTCGTATTTAATAATCAACTTCCTACAAAATATAGTAATAAGAATAGTCGAATATCTTGGGCAGAACTCAAAAAGTTAAAAAATGATAATGAAACAATTGACAAACTCGAAAATATTCACGGGAGAGCGTCTGGAGGAGAAATGCACAATGGAACAGAAAATAATGAAAACCCGATAGAACTTGAAGAATTCATTACTATGGTTTCTGTTATTGAAAATATTATGAACTAAAGAGCCAGGGCATAACAATGGTAATCGTTGCACAAGCCTCTAAAGACATTAAATAATCACTCAAAAGCTCCTTTCATAGGGGCTTTTGTTTTTTGAAGCTAGGTTTTAGGATGGAAATTAAATAAGCTCTAGTGACTTTATTTGAACCCTGAAC
>NZ_JBAHZZ010000007.1:0-41500 GCF_037132785.1 Flavicella sp.
GTAAAGAAATGGGTTGAAGAACATGTTGAAAAAATAGAGCTATTTTACTTACCATCATACTCACCTGAACGAAACCCAGATGAATATCTTAACTCCGATTTAAAATATGGACTCTCTGATAAACCAGCTCCTAAGACACAAGAAAAGATGAAGGAAAATTTAGAGAATCACATGAAAACACTTCAAAATGATAGCAAAAGGGTAGTCAAATATTTTAAAACATCACAGAATAAAATATGCTGCGTAAAACTAACGATATATAGATGAGAGGTTAATAGCAACGATTAGAAAAACACATAAAAAAAGAAACACGACTCGTAAAATGTGTTTTTACGCCTTGAATACTAATAAAAACTACTAAAAGTATTTTCAAATCGTTTAGGACAGTATCACTTGAGTAAGAAAAACCTATTTTTTTGAATTTCTTGAAAAAGAAATGAATTTAATGCGTCATTTAAATGTTAAAAAGGTATAATACATCATTTAAAAATAAAATTGATATAAAAACAATAAACATGTTCTTTTTTCACTCTAATTAAAATGTTTAGGGAGGTTATAGATTCTTCTCTTAGAAGTAGAACTCTTATCTGTACACTTTATTGTTTATTTCTCCTTTAAGTAGTAAATTCCCATTCATCGCTAAAGATTTCATTTCGTCTTCGCCGGCAAACACAACAACATTACTTATAAAAGAGACATTTTCTTTAATGGAGTCATTTAAATAATCACTCTTTGCAAGTCCACCCGTAAGAATTATAGCATCAACCTTTCCCTGAAGTACAGTTGCCATAGCGCCAATTTCTTTTGCTACTTGGTAGGCCATCGCCTTGTAAATCATTTCGGCATCTTTGTTACCCGAAAGTGCATCAATTTCTATTTTATGTGCATCGTTAGTTCCCATATAAGCCGTCATGCCACCTTTTCCAACCACCATCTTCAACATTTCACCTTGAGTGTGTTTTCCATTAAAAGCCATTTTTATAACATCACCAATAGGAAGTGTTCCCGATCTTTCTGGAGAAAAAGGTCCTTCTCCATCAAGCGCTTGATTCACATCAATAACTTTACCGTTCTTATGTGCTCCTACGGATATTCCTCCTCCCATATGAACAACTACTAAGTTTAACTCTTCATAATTTTTTCCCTGAGCTAGAGCATAAGATCTTGCAATAGCTTTTTGATTTAGAGCATGAAAAATAGAGACTCTTTCAAAGCTTGGGTGTCCACTGTAGCGTGCAATATCTTGCATTTCATCAACGACAACCGGGTCGGCAATATATGATTTGAGCTCTGATTTAGTTTTAGAAATTTCGTTTGCAATTAATGCACCTAAGTTTGAAGCATGATATCTTGTCGAGTTCAATAAATCGTCAATCATTGCATCGTTAACTTCATAAATTCCAGATTCTATTGGTTTTAATAAACCTCCTCTAGCAATTATTAAATCAAGTTCACTTATTTTAAACCCTGCATTTGTGATTTCTGAAATTATTAAATCCTTACGAAATTTAAATTGTTTGTCAACAGAAGTGTGTTTTTCTAAGTCTTCGATCTCATGATGAATGTTTTTAAGAAAAACGGAATTTTCGCCATAGTATACAGCAATTTTAGTGGAAGTAGAACCTGGGTTTATAACTAATATTTTTTTTGAAATCATACTATTGACATTTACTTTGATGGATTAAATCCTTAAAATTAGATTTACAAGTCAAAACTTGCAGCTGCAAGCATTATGCTATTAAGTTTTGTGTCATCATTATCTGCTCTAGATGTTAGTACAATAGGAGCAGAAGCCCCAACCACTACCGAGGCAACTTTTGCATTTGCAAAAAACACAAACGATTTGTAAAGTATATTCCCTGCTTCAATATTAGGAACAAGAAGAATATCGGCATCACCCGCTACAGGACCTGTAATACCTTTATATTTTTTGCTCTCGAAGCTAATTGCGTTATCAAAAGCCAATGGTCCATCAATAATGCAGTTTCTAATCTGACCTCTTCGTTCCATAATCGATAATAGTGCTGCATCAAGAGTAGCTTGCATTTTTTCGTTTACCATTTCTACAGCTGCAAGTACCGCAATTTTAGGTTTAGGAACATCTAGTTTCTGAAAAAAATCAACGGCATTGTTAATTATTCTAATCTTGTCTTGTAGGTTCGGAGCAATATTCATTGCAACATCAGTTATAGCAAGAAGTTTGTGATATTCTGGAATATCGAAAATTGCAAAATGAGATAAAAGAGACTTATTTCTTAATCCCCAATCTTTATTCAAAACACCTTTTAGCATCGAAGCTGTAGATAAATATCCTTTCATTAAAACATCAGCATGTCCATCATGAATTAATTTAACAGATGTTTTTACTGTATCTTCTAGTGTTTGCTCATGGATTATTTTTATTCCTTCTAATTCTAAATTTAATTCTTCTGCTATTTCATAAATTTTAGTTTTATTGCCAACAAGAATAGTATCTACATAGTTTCTGACGTGTGCTTCTACAGCAACTCCAATAGAGTGTTCGTCACCAGCGGAACACAAGACCAACTTTTTTTTTGATTTTTGTTTAGATAGGATAGATTCTAAATCTGAAAGTTTTTTTAACATGATATCGTTACTTATACCTGGTTCTAAATTGTCATTTGAAACTAAAAACAATGCCAATTTAAAAAAAGAGTTATACTGTAATTTAGTGATTGTAAACTTACTAAATTGATAACTTAAATTCGTACTAGTAAGGATTAAATATTAATTTGATAGTAAAAAGAATAATGATACTTGTGGAGGTGCCTAATTAGTACAAGAGAGTGGATTACAAATATTGATGAAGTTAATTTCACTGTGTATGTTCACTTTAATTCTTTTTTTATAGTATCTCTGATTAGATACTATAAAAGTAAGGCTTAGTAAATTCAAAACATATAAAAACAATAATTGATTCAGTAATAAATTACACCATTTTAACATTCCTTAACACGAGACAAGAAAGCAAGCCACAATCGGCGATTATGATACTAGCGCTAAAATAAAATTCAAAAATAAATTACTAATGCTTCAACGGAATTACCATATTCCAGGTGTTCTCAAAACTCCAAGCTTTTGGTCCGCTACCAACAGCAGCAAATAAATGTGTTGGTTTTCCGTCTTCGACTAAAACAAATGGGCGTTCAAAATGGTTTTGTAAAGTTCTTGAGCCGTCATCCCACAAAATATTACGGCTATATGCCTTCACCTGGTCAAATAAGTTCCATTTCAAACCATCTTTAGACCAAACATGAACTCCACCACCTTCTTCTCCACATATTTCTCCAGATCTGTCTTTTATAACACCTTCATATTTATCACCTGCCCACCAAATAAAAGGATCTTCTACATCTATTCTATTGTTATCTGCTGTTTCAAAACGAAAAACAGGTTCTTCACTTAATCTTTTGTATTCTCCCCTAGGAACAGAAGCCATGGCAACACCTAGTAACAAAGGTGGCTTACTTGTTAAAGACGATTTATACATCAACAATATTTTTCCTGTTTCCGGATCTACCGCTGGGGCTGGATTTGATGTGATAGATGCATCCCAATGCCCATGTCTCGGTTCTATCACTGGTTTATCAACGCGTTCCCAAGGTCCATAAACGGAATTGCTTATTGCAAGTCCTACACGTTTATTCATCCAGGCTTCATTCCAATTATCACTTGAAGTTCCTGAATTCTCTTTTGTAGGCATCGGAAAATCATATGTTGTACCAAAATAATATAACAAGTACTTGTCTTTGTACTTAATTACTCTAGGGTTATGAGTACACATACCGTCAAAAAACTCTTTTCCTCTTACAGGAAGTATTACTTCTTGAAAGGTATAAGGTCCTATAGGAGTATCAGATACTGCACGAACTACTTCTGAGTTTGTAACCCATTTACCAAAACCAACATCTTTAGACCATCTTGATGCAAACATATGGTATTTCCCGTCTTCACCCTTAATTACAGACGAACCCCAAATCCAATAATCATCGTCTCTAAATCCACCACCTATAGGTGCTGGTAAAATACGATCTATAAAAGCAGTTGGTGGTTGCCTATTCGAAATACAGGAAAACAATGGTAAGGATGCTAAAGCAGCTGAAGCTTTTATGCTAGTTTTAATAAATGTTCTTCTTTTCATAAACCAAAAGTAACGTATAAATTTTTAAAAGCCTTAACACCACAGGTCTATTTCAGGGAAAACCCATACTTTTATTTGAAACATTTTTAATTGATTTACTTGAGTTTAATTCCTAAGCTCAACTCCTAATTTTTAAATAAAAATAAAACAATAAACTCCGTAAAATTATCAACTATAAAACACCTAATGAAATGATGGAGATTGAACTAAAAAACGTAGCTTAGTAACATCAAAAAATAATAACGTTTTGTTGCGTTAGAACATTGAATCCAAGTTGAGACAGAACAGTCAGTCGAAACCATATCACGATGATAATATGGGGTTAAAAAAAACAATCATACAAACCATTTTATGTTTTTAAAATTAATCCGAAGAAAAAAATGATTTCAATAAAAACATATAGTACTGCTTGTATTGCTGTTCTGTTTTGTTCCGTACTTAACGGACAAGTAAAATCTACGATAAAAAAAGAAAAATCTGAACCTTTTAGTTATTTCAAAAACTCAGTAGAACAGCTTGGATTTAAAGATGCTCCAGAAGCAATGGCCGTTACCAATGGTAGTGTTTTTTCAAGCACGTTTTTAGCTGTGGAATTTTTTTACAGCAATTCACTAAAACCGATTGAGAATAGAGTAATTACCCTTGAAAAAGGAAAGCTCCCTATCATACACCATCAAATAGAAAAACAAAGGATACAATATAAATTAGAAGCCTTCTCAGCTCCACTTGACTTTAATCCAAAAAACAATTTAATTACCTATATAAAATGGACGATTAAAAATAACAGTAATTTTTCTAATACTACCAAGCTCGGAATACAACTTAGATCACTATATAATGAGGGATTTAATGAATTTCTAAAACACAACAGATATTGCACGCCTTGGTACCAAAATAAATACCTAAACGAAGAAACGTTTGATAAAAGTCATGATATAATTAACTTTAAAAATCAAATAGTTTTGCAGGGAAATCACACGGTATTATTACTCCCTAATGATTTTAAAAAAAAGGGTGATGGTACTATGATAGAAACCTCTATCCTACTAAATCCTAACGAAAAAAGAGAATTTATTTTTAAAATGCCATTTGTGCCGATTGCTCTTAATCATGTTTCTACTATTCAAAAAATTAAAAATAAAAGCTATGACTCCATTAAGAAAGCTGTTGTAGGTTTTTGGGACAAAGAGTTAGAAAGTTTATCAATATTCACTGTTCCTGAAAAAAAAGTAATGAATACCTATACTACCTCTTATGTAAACCTATTAACTTCTCGTGATATCTTAGAAAACAGCGATGATTTCATCCAAAAATGCAACGAATTTCAATATGATCATTTTTATGTTAGAGATAATGCATACTTTACTAGAATCTATGATATGTTAGGACTACATGAAGACAGTAAAACTTGTCTTCAGCCCTATTTTATTTATGACATAGAAAATAAACCCATTCATTTTAGGCAACGAACAGGAATTTACAATAAACTTTGTCATGATTACTGGGGACAAGTTTTATGGGCATTAGGCTCTCACTATAGACAGAACAAAGACCGAGAATTCTTAAAAAAAGTATACAAACTATTACCCAATCATTTATTGGATTTTAAAAATGAAATAGCGTCAGACGACAGAGGTCTTTGGCCAAAAACATGGCCTTATGATAATGAACATATAGATGGACATTATACAGGGCATAGTTTTTGGGTTATTTTAGGACTACGTTATGCTATTCTGATGGCAAAAGACATGGAAGATAAAAAAAAGGTAATAGAATGGACAATCTTGCTAGAGGATTATACAAGTAACTTTAAAAAACAACTAAAAGAGTTAACCGACAAAACAGAAGGTTATATCCCTCCAGGAATGGATAATCCCGAAGATGGCTATGATTGGGCAAATGCTTCAGCTGGTTTATATCCTTTTGAAGCTTTAGATAAAGAAAACCCTATTGTTAAAGCGACTTTAGAAACCGTTAGAAAATATAATTTCATGGAAGGTATTAGTACGTATAGTGGTGCAAATGCTTGGGTAATTAAAAAGAAAATACTTTCTAACGATAGCGTCCCAAAAAGAGGCTTACACCATTATGAAACATTTTATGTAACAAGCGGTAACTTAATTCTAGGAGAACAAAAAAAAGTAATTGAAGATTTATATGCTATATTAGTTCATACAAGTAGTACGAATGCTGGTTTTGAATGGCATCCAACTCCTTGGAGCAATAGAAATTTTGGAATGAACAGAACACCCCATGGTTGGATGGGAGCTCGCTATATAGAGTTACTTAGAAACATGTTGGTTAGAGAAGAAAAACAAGACCTTCATTTATTTTCCGCCATCTCTCCGTATTGGACACAAAAAGGAGAATCTATTGTGGTGAAAAATGCTCCAACGTATATGGGACAAGTTAGCTACACAGCTTCTTTTGGCGAAAAAGAGATGAGAGTTACTCTTAACAATCAACTAAATGAGACTTTAGAAAATTTGTATTTTCATATACCATGGTTTATACAGCCTACACAAATTTTAATAGACGGCGTTTCATACTCTAATAAGAGTACAAAAAAAATAAAACTGGTAAAGAACACTAAAAAAATCATAATTACTTGGAACAATGAAATCAAGCAAGATTTGAATTACCAAAAAGCAGTAGCCTTGTATTTGGATAAATATTACAATCATCCTGCTACAGAGAATTATGTAAACTTGTTCCCAACATTGGTTGCTCCAAGAGTTTTGAAACAAGATAAAAAACACTTAATTTTATATTCACCAGGGCATATAGGAACTATCCATTATACAGTCAATGGAGAAACCCCAACTATAAACTCACTGAAATACAATAAAAAAATTCGTCTTGATGAGATTACAAAACTAAAGGCTATTGCAATTGATAAAAACGGAAATAGCAGTGACTGTCTTGTTCTAGAATTCCCTAAAAAATAATTATACCATGGTTAAAAAAGAGAGTCAAATAATAAAAACCATTTTAAAGTACCACTATTTTTTATGGATGACTTTAGTTGTTTTAAATACTGGTTGTTCTCTGAAAAACAGTGAAAAACAACCCAATTTTATTATCATATTTACAGATGATCAAGGCTATGCAGATATTGGCGTATATGGCGCACAAGATTTTAAAACACCGCATTTAGATAAAATGGCTGAGGAGGGATTAAAATTTACTAATTTTTACGTTCCTGCTTCTGTTTGCACACCTTCCAGAGCTGGTTTATTAACAGGTTCGTATCCTAAACGAATAGGTTTACATAAAAATGTATTATTTCCTTTCTCTACTACAGGATTAAATCCGAACGAGATAATCATTCCAGAAATACTAAAACCTTTAGGGTATATAACTGCTTGCATTGGAAAATGGCATTTAGGACATCAACAAAAATTTATGCCAAACAATCAAGGATTCGATTATTTTTATGGTGTACCTTATTCCAATGATATGGATGGTTATGCCTATACAAACCCGTCTTTCAAATCCCCTCCACTTCCCATATATAAAAACACCAAAAAAGTTGCAGAAGGTACAGCTCAAGACTCCTTGACTATTAAATGGACAAATGCAGCAGTATCATTTATCAAGGAAAATAAAAACAAGCCTTTTTTTATGTATTTAGCACATAATATGCCTCATGTACCGTGGCATGTGTCCAAAAAATTTAAAGGAAGTAGTAAAAAAGGCTTGTATGGAGATGTCATTCAAGAGTTGGACTGGTCTGTTGGTGAAATTTTAAAAACTTTAAAAGAAACTGGATTGGATGACAATACGATGGTGATTTACACTTCAGATAATGGTCCTTCAATTCATAAAAAAAATGGAGGTTCAGCTCTCCCGCTTCGAGGGGGAAAAGCATCTACATGGGAAGGTGGCCTAAGAGTCCCTTGTATAATAAGGTGGCCTAAAAAAATACCTGCTAATAAAGAGGTGTCTCAACTTATTACTGCGATGGATTTTTTACCAACAATCGCTACTATTGCCAAAGCAGATAAAACATTACTTAAAAATAAGATTGATGGGTATGATATTAGTAATCTTTTATTTTCTAAAGACCTAAAAACACTATCATCTCCTTATGATGCTTTTTATTATTATGGAAGAAATGGTGATTTAGAAGCTGTTAGAAGAGGTGATTGGAAATTTCATAAAATGAAATATAACCCGACCGAAAAATATTATGACACAATTAAGGCTCTATACAATTTGAAGAATGACATAGGTGAACAGCACAATTTAATAGGGAAACACCCTAAAATAGCTCATGAATTACTCGTGAAAATGTATCTTTTTGATAAAGAGATAACAGAGCAAAGCAGGCCCATAGGACAACTTTAAAATTTTAAAAATGACATTTTTTAGGCTAAATAATTGACAATTTGTAAAGTGTACATTCTATTATCTTTACCTAATTCAGTAAATTCTACATATCAAACTTTCTTTTTACTGTCTTAACTCCTGCTTATTTTTCCTTTTTTGCTCTAATTTGAATTTTATCAACCTCAAAATTACCCTCAATTGAGTTGTTATCATAAGATTTCATTGCTTTTCTTTACTTATGCGAAAAAAGCCGGATTGTGTTTTATATATCTATATGATTACTAGAACCTAAAGGTTATTAATACATGAAACTATCAATTGACTTGTAAAATTGTATTATTTATAAAATTGGTTAATTTTAATGTTTGTTTAAGCCTAAAAAAATAATCAGATAGAGCATCTTAAAAGATTAAAAAGTTCTGATATATTTATTCTAAAATTAATATATTTGTTGGTTAATAAACCTATTAAAGTCACATGTCTGATTCTAGAAAACGAAGAGAAGCCCTATTATATCATGCAAAGCCAATACCTGGTAAAATTAAAGTAGTACCTACAAAAAAACATACGAGTCAAAGAGATTTGTCCTTAGCCTATTCTCCAGGAGTAGCTGAGCCATGTTTGGAGATTGCAAAAGATCCAGAAAATGCATATCGCTATACTTCAAAAGGGAATTTAGTGGCTGTAATTTCTAATGGAACTGCAGTTTTGGGTTTGGGAAATATTGGTCCTTTAGCAGGGAAACCAGTGATGGAAGGAAAAGGTTTGTTGTTTAAAATATTTGCCGATATTGATGTTTTTGATATTGAAGTTGATTTAACAGATGTAGATAAATTTGTAGAGACAGTAAAAGCAATTTCTCCAACTTTTGGAGGAATTAACTTAGAGGATATTAAAGCTCCTGAAGCTTTTGAGATAGAAAGAAGGTTAAAAGAGGAATTAGATATTCCTGTAATGCACGATGATCAACACGGTACTGCAATTATTTCTGCGGCGGCATTAAAAAACGCTGTTGAGATTGTTGGGAAACGTATTGATGAGGTGAAAATTGTTGTCAATGGAGCTGGTGCAGCTGCAATTTCTTGTACACGATTGTATATGAGGTTAGGAGCTAATAGAGAAAATATTGTCATGTGTGATAGCAAAGGAGTTATTCGTAGTGATCGCGAAAACTTGACTTCTCAAAAAGCTGAATTTACAACCACTAGAGACTTGACTACTTTGGCGGAGGCAATGGTCAATTCTGACGTGTTTATAGGTTTGTCAAAAGGAGATGTTGTAAATCCGGAGATGTTACTCTCGATGGGAAAGGATCCTATTGTTTTTGCAATGGCAAATCCAACACCCGAAATCAATTTTGATTTGGCAATAAAAACTAGGAAAGACATCATTATGGCAACTGGACGTTCTGACCATCCTAATCAGGTGAACAATGTACTGGGTTTTCCGTTTATATTTAGGGGAGCTTTGGATGTAAGAGCAACAAGCATCAATGAGGAGATGAAGATGGCAGCAGTACATGCTTTGGCTGATTTGGCAAAAAAAACTGTGCCAGAACAAGTTAATCTCGCTTACAATCAATCGAATTTAACCTTTGGAAGAGATTATATCATTCCAAAACCTTTTGACCCTAGATTGATTTATGAAATTCCACCTGCAATTGCAAAAGCAGCAATGGCTTCTGGAATAGCAAAACATCCAATACAAGATTGGGAAAAGTATAAAAATGAATTGATGGAACGTTTAGGAACTGGGAATAAAATGGTCCGAATGTTACATGATAGAGCAAAATCTAGTCCTAAACGTCTGGTTTTTAATGAGGCGGATAAACTCAATGTAATGAAAGCCGCTCAGATTGTATATGATGATGGCATTGCAATTCCTATTCTTTTAGGGAACAAAGAGATCATTCAATCCCATATTGAAGAAATTGGATTTGATGGAGATGTAGAGATTATAGACCCAAAGATTGATGCAGAAAGAGCACGTAGATTTAGATACGCTGAAATTTATTGGAAAGCCAATCAACGTAAAGGTGTAACCCTTGTTGAAGCTCAGAAAATGATGAGAGAACGTAATTATTTTGCCTCGATGATGATTAATGTCGGAGATGCTGATGCGATGATTACTGGATATTCTAGGAATTATTCTAGTACCATTAAACCTTTGTTTGATACCTTAGGTATGCAAGATGGAGTGACTAGAATTGCGGCAACAAACTTAATGTTGACAAAAAGAGGTCCTATGTTCTTAGCAGATACAACCATAAATATAGACCCAAATGCAAAACAACTCGCAAAAATCACTCAATTAACGAGTAGTATCGTGAAAATGTTTGGTATGGAGCCTGTGGTTGCATTGTTGTCCTTTTCAAATTTTGGAGCTTCTACGTCCAAATACCCGAAAAAAATTGAAGAGGCTGTACATATATTACATAAATCTAATCCAGGTTTAATCGTTGATGGTCCTATTCAGGCAGATTTTGCCTTGAATTCTGAAATGTTAGACGATAAATTTCCGTTTTCAGTACTGGCAGGGAAAAAGACAAATACGCTGGTGTTTCCAAATTTAGATTCTGCAAATATAGCTTACAAAATGATGAAGGAATTGAATGGGGTAGAATCTATAGGTCCTATTATTTTAGGTTTAAAAAAACCTGCACATATTTTACAATTGGGGGCAAGCGTTGATGAGATGGTAAATATGGCTGCCGTTGCTGTTGTAGATGCTCAGAATAAATCTAATAATTAATATAAACGATCAAAAAGTAACTATAAAAAAATAATTAAATTTATGATTACACAGTTAAGAGGGAAGTTGATAGAAAAAAACCCTACCTATGTTGTGGTTGATTGCAGTGGAGTAGGATACTTATTGCATATATCGTTAAACACCTTTAGTGCATTGCCTTCTGATGAGTTGATCACCATATATACACATTTGTCAATCAAAGATGATGCGCATACATTATTCGGGTTTATCTCTCGATTGGAGAGAGAAATTTTCAGGTTGCTGATTTCCGTATCTGGTGTAGGACCAAGTATTGCTAGAACAATGTTATCGTCTATGTCATCTGAAGAAATTCAACAGGCAATTGCAACTTCTAACGTAGCGTTGATTCAATCCGTAAAAGGAATTGGAGCAAAAACTGCGCAAAGATTGATATTAGATTTAAAAGACAAAGTGCTAAAAACTTTTAATTTGGACGAAAATGAGCTTCCTCTGCACAATACCAACAAAGAAGAAGCGTTATCTGCTTTAGAAGTACTTGGTTTTGCAAGAAAAATTTCTGTAAAAGTACTTGATCGAATATTAAAACAGGAGAATTTGTTATCCGTAGAAGAATTAATTAAAAAAGCTTTGAAAAGTTTCTAATCAGACTTGGAAAGAAAACCACTAAAATATAAGGGGATATTTTTGTTGTTTTGTTGTGTGTTTTTTTTCACGACAATGTCAGCACAAATTGCGCCTATCATTCAATCAGATTCTATTCCTGAAAAAAAAGGGGGAGATGAAAGTTTATTTATTCAGTTTCAAACTACTAAAGAAGTTATTTATGACCCTACGAGTAAGCGATATATCATCAAAGAAATAGTAGGGGGAGAAGAAATGAGTACTCCTTTGTTTTTGTCAACGAAAGAGTACAAAGAGTATCGCTTAAAACAGGATATGAAGGAGTACTATAAGGATAAAATTAGTGCTCTTAACAGTGATAAAGAAGGAAGTAAAGAAGCTCAAAAAAATTTACTACCTACTTATTATGTAAACTCTGATTTTTTTAAAACAATTTTTGGAGGAAATGCAATTGAAGTAACTACACAAGGTTCTATTGATGTTCGATTGGGAGTGTTGTACCAAAACATTGAAAACCCACAGCTTTCAGAGGAGAACAGAAAAAACACCACTTTTGATTTTGATCAACAAGTAACAGCAAGTATTGGTGCTAAAATTGGTGAGCGATTAAAACTAACAGCCAACTACGACACCAAATCTACTTTTGATTTTCAGAATTTGGTAAAGGTTGAGTTCTTACCCACTATGGAGAACGGGTATGAATCTGAAGAAGCAGATAATATTATAAGAAAAATTGAACTTGGTAATGTAAGTATGGATGTCAGTAATAATTTAATTACAGGTTCACAAAACTTATTTGGTATCAAATCTGAACTTCAATTTGGTAAAACAACTATTACTTCAGTGTTTTCTGAGCAAAAGTCAGAAACTAAAACAATTACGGCAGAAGGAGGCTCTTCATTGAATGAATTTGAATTGCAAACCTCTCAATATTCAGCCAACAAATATTTCTTTTTATCTCATTATTTTAGAAATAATTATAATGATGCTTTAAAGAATTTTCCAATAATCAATAGCTCCATCAATATCATTAAGGTAGAGGTTTGGGTTACCAATAGAAGCTCTACTACTGAAAACGTACGTAATATTGTTGCATTGACGGATTTAGGAGAAAAAGGAGTTGACTTTTATAGAAATTCAGAAACTGGAATTAAAGAGTCAAATATCACAAATACAGAGGTTCAAGAAACCGGAACTTATTCAGGTTTTAATCCAGATAACGAGGCAAATACATTAAGTACAGTATTTTACGATAATAATATAAGGTCTGTCGGTTCTGTAAAAAGTGCTTTACCTTCATCAATGGTACAGGGGTCAGATTTTACCATTTTAGAAAATGCTAAGAAATTAAGTTCTAGTGAATATTCGTTTCATGCGCAATTAGGGGTGTTGACCTTGAATAGAACTATTACTGATGGAGATGTTTTAGCAGTTGCCTTTCAGTATACAATTACAGGAGACAATACTGTTTTTCATGTTGGTGAATTCTCTACTGATGGTATTTCTTCAGATGAAAATCTAGTTGTAAAAATGTTGCGATCAGAGATTAAAGAACCCGGAAAAAGAATTTGGGATTTAATGATGAAAAACGTGTATTCTTTGGGTGCTTATCAAATGGAGTCTGAAGGCTTCTTTTTAGAGTTGATGTACAATGACGATGAAACAGGGGTTGCAATTAACTCATTGCTGAATGCGGTTTCTACGTATACCTCAGGAGGCTCTGAGGTGGTCGTAAGTGAAAGAACGTTATTGAACTTGATGAAACTGGATAGTTTGGATCAAAATAATTTTGTGAAACCTAATGGAGATGGCTATTTTGATTATATTGAAGGAGTTACAGTAGATTCTGAAACAGGATCGATTCACTTTCCTACAGTGGAACCTTTTGGACGAGATTTAGAAGCAAAGTTAACTGCGGAAGCAGATGATCAATATTTGTTTAATGAATTGTATACAAATACGCAGTCAGTTGCACAGAATAACTATCAAAACAGAGATAAATACTTACTAAAAGGTTATTATAAATCAGATGCGAGCAACGGTATTTCATTAGGAGCATATAATATAACTAGAGGTTCGGTAACGGTTACTTCTAATGGAATTGTATTGACAGAAGGGTCAGATTATGTGGTTGATTATTTAAGTGGAGTCGTTCAAATAATCAATCCCGCTATTGAAGCATCCGGTGCACCTATACAGGTTTCTTTGGAAAGTAATACCTTGTTTAGCCAGAATACTAAACGCTACATTGGAATTGACGTTGAGCATAAGTTTTCTGATAAATTTCAAATGACAACAACCTACCTGAATGTGAATGAAACACCTTTAAGTCAAAAGATTTCTTATGGTTCTGACCCCATTAATAACACTATGCTGGGCTTAACTTTCAATTATGACTCTGAGGTTCCATGGTTGACAAAAATGGTCAATAAACTCCCGTTTCAAGATACAGATGTGCCTTCTATGGTTTCTGTACGTGGTGATTTTGCTTATATGTTGCCAGGAACACCCAGTGGAATTGATCAAGACGGAGAGGCAACAACTTATATTGATGATTTTGAAGGAGCTCAAATTCCTTTGAGTGTAATGGATGCAAGTTCTTGGAAGATTGCTAGTAAACCTTTAAATTTTGACAACTATGATTTTGGAACTGAAACTGATGAGCCTTCTTTAGAATATGGTATGAAAAGAGCTGATATGGCTTGGTATTCTATCGATGCTTTATTCTACGGAAATTCTTCTTTAACTCCATCTAACATAGATAATAAAGAGCTTTCAAGAGCTGAAGTAAGTCGGGTAGATTATGACGAGCTATTTCCACAAATAGATTTAGACTATACGCAGTCGACGACCTTATCAACTTTTGATTTGTCGTATTTCCCCGAAGAGAGAGGAAGTTATAATTATGAAACGGATACAAATTCCGGGAAATTGTGGAACCCAGAAGACAATTGGGGAGGAATCACAAGAGCTTTGACTACGACAGATTTTGAAAGTGCTAATGTAGAATATATCCAATTTTGGATGCAGGATCCCTATGAAAATTATTCAATCAATTCAGAAGAAGGTGGAGGAGTGTCTCCTGTTAAAGAAGGAGAATTATTTTTTAATCTTGGAAACATCTCTGAAGATGTATTAAATGACGGTAGGAAATCCTACGAAAATGGTTTGCCAGGAGCTACTGATACTGACGATACAACTGATGAGACAATTTGGGCTAAAATCCCTACAAACACTACTTATCTATATGCGTTTAGTGGATCCGATGAGGATATAGTCTTACAAGATGTTGGATTAGATGGTTATTCAGATGCTGAAGAAATAAGATTTCCAGATATTGGTGACCCGGATAGATCTACAGATAACTACAGCTATTTTAGAAGTACTGAATACGATCAGCAGAATGCATCAATTATTACTAGATACAGAGATTATAATAAAACGGAAGGTAACTCGACACCCGCAAGTTTAAGTCCTGAATCTTATCCAACTGCTGCTACCTCGATTCCAGATTCCGAAGATATCAATAGAGATCAGACGATGAATACGATTAATGCATATTATCAGTATAAAGTATCATTAAACGATTCAGATCTGGTTTTAGGAAAAAACAATATTGTAGATGTGAAAACTGTGATAAGAACAACACCTGACGGGTCAGAGATGAATGTAACTTGGTATCAATTTAGAATACCTATCAATAGCGGTGTGTCTATTAATGGAATATCAGACTTTAATTCTATTCGTTTTATGCGGATGTTTTTGACGAAATTTAAAACTCCAATAGTATTGAGGTTTGGTCAACTTCAACTGGTTCGAGGAGATTGGAGACGTTATGAGAAAAACGTGCATGGAGGTATTCAAGTATCGGATGATGACTTGGATGAAGCGGAGTTGTTGAATTTTTCAACAGGAGTCGTAAATATTGAAGAAAACGAAGGAAGACTGCCGATTCCTTATGTATTGCCTCCTGGAATTGAAAGGGAGCAGCTTCAAGGAAGTACTTCGTTGCAATTTCAAAATGAACAGTCTTTATCTTTCAAAATAGAAGACTTACCTGCTGGTGAAGGGAGAACTGTTTATAAAAATATGATTTCAGATTTACGAATGTATAAAACGTTAAAATTATTTGTACATGCAGAAGGTATCGGAACAAATCTAGGTGACAATAAAATTATGGCAATCATGCGTTTAGGGTCAGATTTGAATGATAATTATTATCAGATAGAGGTTCCTTTAAAAGCTACTTTATTTACGGAATCAACAAGTGAAGAGGTTTGGCCAGAGGATAATTATTTTGAGGTAGATTTGGAGAGTTTGGGGCTGTTAAAAGTGCAAAGATATTCAGAAGGTGCTTCAGCAACGAATGAACTATATCCCCTTCCTGTTGAGGGAGAGAAACCTGAATATAGAATTAGAGTAAAAGGAAGTCCTAATTTGTCAAATATTAAAACGATGATGTTGGGAGTTCAGAATATATCTGAAGACCTACAAAGTGCTGAGGTGTGGTTTAATGAATTAAGGGTTGCTGGATTTGATAATGAAGGGGGCTGGGCATCTTCAATAAGTGCGAATGCTAATTTTGCTGATTTAGCGGATGTGGCAGTGACAGGTAGTATTCAAACGATTGGGTTTGGTGGTATTGAAGAAAATGTGAATGAAAGAAGTCAAGATGACATGAAACAATACGGCGTTTCTGCCAATGTACATATTGGAAAATTAATGCCAAAAGAATGGGGAGTAAAAATACCGATGAGCTATTCTGTTTCAGAGGAGATTAGTGACCCTAAATACGATCCTCAATATCAAGATGTAGTATTTGAAGATGCCGAGGGAATTAATGACAATAGTGATTACGCTAGAGACTATACTAAAAGAACTAGTATAAGTTTTATCAATGTTCGTAAAGAAAGGGTTGGGGAACTTAAAAAAGTTCCAATGCCTTACGATATTGAAAACTTTTCTGTTTCTTATAGTTTTAACGAAGAAAATCACAGTGATTATAATGTTCAAAAAGACTTGGTTCAAAACGTAAATTCTTCAATTAATTATGCCTATAATATTCCTGAAAAACGGATAGAACCTTTTAAAAACTCAAAATTTTTAGATAATAAATATTTCAAAATTATTAAAGATATAAATTTCAATTTATTACCTACCACAATAGGAGTCAATAGTAATATTACCAGAAGCTATAGTGAACAGGTGTCTAGGAATTTGGTTTCAGGAGGAGCTTTGCCAACCTTAAAACAAAGAGATTTCTTGTTTGCTTGGGATTATAATATTGGTTATAATTTCAGTAAAAATTTAAAATTTAATTTTAGTGCGGCCAACAATAATATTTATGACTCCTTTGAGAATTCAGATGATCCTGATGATGAGGATATTAATATATTTAGTGATTTTTTCAATTTTGGTAGAGCAGATAGTTACAACCAAAAATTAGATGCTAATTATAAAATACCGATTGATAAATTGCCTTATTTAAGTTTTATTTCTGCGGATTACAGTTATACTGCTGATTTTAACTGGCAGGCAGGTTCTCAGTCTTTTATTTATGAAATGGGGAATTCAATTCAAAATGCAAATACCCATACTTTATCTTCTAATTTCAATATGATCAATTTTTACAAAGAAATTGGGTTGAAAAGATTATTTACTCCGAAATCGAAAAGAACTAAAAAGAAGAAAAAAACTGATGAAGATGGAGAGGGACCAAAATTTGCGATGCCGTCTGCTCCTAGGAAAGTTAGTAATTCCAAAAAGAAAATTACTATAGGTGAGAAGGTTTTAAACTTGACATATGGTTTGGTGACTTCTATTAAAACGGCTCGTTTTAGTTATGCTGAGAATAACGGCACCTATTTACCAGGGTATAAAGAGTCAGTAGGGTTTTTGGGCAGAAGTAAAAATTCAGGTGGTTTGGCACCAACACTTGGTTTTGTGTTTGGCAACCAAAGTAGTATTAAGGACCTAGCGCTAAATAAGGATTGGTTAACAACAAGAAACGTGAATATGGCAGGGAAAGAAGATGAAAATTATTATTCAAAAACCTATACGAATACACATTATGATAAGTTAGATTGGTCTTTGTTTTTAAAGCCAATTAATGACTTAGACATCAATATATATTCTAACAGAATTCAAACACGTAATCAAAGTCAGCAAATAGATGCCTTAAAGAATTATGAAGATAGAACAGATAATAAGTATGACGGAAGTGATGAACATGGTAGTTTTGTAAGAGAATTAAATACAACACAACTTACGGAATCTAGTAACTTTAGTATGAGCTATAGTATGCTTAAAACTTCTTTTGATGGGAATGGAAATGAAACCTTTCAGCGGTTTTTAGCTAATAGATCAATAATTCAACAAAGATTATATAATGAGTCTGGTTTGACACCTCCAAAAGAAGGTTCAGATGATTATAAGTTTGGACTGAATAGTCAAGATGTGTTATTTGCCGCATTTACGTCGGCATATTCGGGAGGAGATGCTTCTTCTGAAAAATTAAGTCCATTTAGAAACATACCAATCCCAAATTGGATGTTGATGTATAAAGGATTTATGAAATTGAAGTGGTTTAAATCAAATTTTTCAAGTTTTATGGTAACGCATGGCTATCAATCTTCCTATACTATTGCAAATATGACGAACAATGCTCTATATGTAGAAGTGGATGGGGTGCCTCCTGTGGATATCAATGGTGATTACTTGTCTAAATTGATTATTTCGACCATAGTATTAAATGATGCTTTTTCTCCATTAATAAAACTCGATATCCGTTTTAAGAATTCACTCTCGTTTAGTGGAGAAATTAATAAAGATAGAACACTGGCTTTAAGTTTTATTAACAATACCCTGTCAGACATTAGGGGAACTGAATATGTATTTGGTTTAGGGTATATTTTAAAAGACTTAAAGTTAAAAGGAGCTTCTGGTAGACAAAAAGCCATTAAAGGAGATTTGAATATGAAAGTTGATGTTTCGTATCGTCAGAATTTAACCACCGTTAGAACAGTGGATACTCAAAACACTCAAATAACGGGTGGTCAGGATTTGTTTTCTTTAAAAGTATCTGCAGATTATAATGTAAACAGGAACATGGTTGCTACTTTTTATTTCGATCAATCTTCATCTAGATATGCAATATCAACTTCCTACCCTCTCCAATCTATTAGTTGCGGGATTAGTATAACGTACAATTTGGGAAATTAAAGTTTACTGATTTCTCATCAGGAATAATGCTTGTAAAACAGTAGTTTATTTTTTAGAGATGAACAGAATATTTTATACTTTTGTTATCCCATTAAATAGGGACAATAACTAAAAAAATATAAAAATGAATTTACCTAAAAATTTAAAATACACGAAAGATCACGAATGGATTAAAATCGAAGGAGATATTTTAACCATAGGAATTACAGATTTTGCACAAAATGAATTGGGTGATATCGTTTATATTGATGTAGATACTTTAGATGATACGGTAGAAATAAATGAAGTTTTCGGTTCTGTAGAGGCGGTTAAAACAGTTTCGGACTTGTTTATGCCTGTATCAGGAGAAGTAATTGAATTCAATGAAGGGTTAGAAGATGCACCTGAACTTGTGAATTCTGACCCATATGGTAAAGGATGGATGATTAAGGTGAAAATAAGCGATCTATCACAGATTGAAAAATTATTAGATGCTGAAGCGTATAAGTCACTTGTACAAGCATAATTCAATAGGTATTGCAATCATAATAACGATACTTATTGTCTATTTAAGTCTATCGAATATTAATAGTATAAAGACCGTAAATTTCAATCATATTGATAAATATCAACACTCATTAGCTTATTTTAGTTTGATGATAAGTTGGTTGTTGGTTTCTCAGAAGTTAAATAAAAAAATCTTCCGTTATTGGATGGTTTTGAGTGTTTTTTTATTAGGTGTATTGATGGAAATCTTACAACAATTGTTAACAACAGATAGGCAAGCAGATTTATTTGATGTTTTTGCAAATACTTCTGGTATTATTGTTGCATATATAGTATTTGAAAAAGTAATATTTAAAGGATTTAAAGAGTTTTTGACTAAAGCTTAGAGTGTTAAAACCCTATATATGGGTGTTTTGAGTGATGAACGAAAAATTACTTGTTAATTTATCGTTTTAGGTTTGGATAAGTGGTGCTTTAATTCTTAAATTAGCGATTCATTAATTATTTCAACAAATGGAATTAAAGAAAAACCCTAAAGCCGATCTCCAAAATTATACAAACCTGTTTGTTCAACTTGGTTTGGTATTGGCTCTATTTATTGTATATGTTTCAATAGAACATAAGACTTATGACAGAGCGATTGCTGACTTAGGTATAGCATCATTATCTGGTGAAGAAGACGAGGAAATGGTAATTACATCACGTCCTATACAGGTAAAACCACCTCCGCCACCTCCACCACCAGCAGCTCCAGAAATCATTGAAATAGTTGATGATACAGAAGATATTGAAGAAACAATTATTCAGAGTACTGAAACAGATGAAGAAGAAGCTGTAGAGGTTGAGGAAATTATTGAAGTAGATGAAGGTGAAGAGATTATTGAAGATGTACCCTTTGCTATTATTGAAGATGTTCCGGTATTTCCTGGTTGTGAAAAAGGAACGAAAGCAGAAAAAAAAGCTTGTTTTTCAAAAAAAATAAGCAGACATATCAATAGAAAATTTAATTCTGGTTTGGCGGCAGATTTAGGTTTGTCAGCAGGTAGGAAAAGGATTATTGTAATGTTTAAAATTGACAAAAATGGTGATGTTGTAGACATTCAAGCAAGAGCTCCTCACCCTAGACTTGTGAAAGAAACAGAAAGAGTTGTAAAAACTTTACCTAAAATGATTCCAGGTAAACAAAGAGGAAGACCCGTTGGCGTTAGTTACTCATTACCAATAGTATTTATAGTAGAATAATTTAGTATATTATATAAAAAAGACCATCTTATAGATGGTCTTTTTTTGTTTTAATTTAAGTTTAAAAGTTATGGTATGTTTCTTGGTGTCAACGAATAAACTTGGGTAGCAATGTATAATACGTCATTTAAGTGTTAAAATGGCGTAAATAATGACATAGCTGAATTTGGATTGTTAAGATTAGAAGAAAAACGGGATAAAAAAATCCTGTAATTTTTGAAAACTGGAACCATAATTGGGAACAATTATCTTCTTGTTGCCAAAAGACAGAAGCCATTATAAAAATAATTCACACAACAAATATTGTAGAAGGGTTCCATAGACAGCAAAGAAAAATTACTAAAACAAAAGCAACGATCTTAAATGATATGGCATTATTGAAACTGGTTTATCTTGCTGCAAAAAAAATAAAACAAAGGGAAATGACCATTATATAATTTTTGTTTGACCATTCAACAAGTATATATTAAATTTGAGAATCGAATAGCTCTAGGTTTACATAATACAGGAAGTGCTTCATGACACCGGATTACACCTATGTACATTTCAAAATTAAAAATTCTCTCAATTTCAAAATATTTATAAAACTAGCGGATAGAGTTAAAATCACAGATCCAAAAATTGAGTTATTTTGATTGTTTTTCACCTCAGTTCTTAGTTATTTGTACGGTTGTTTTTTATAAATTCATTTAATTTTTTGTTGGCTGTTAGTTGAATTTTGTTTTTCATAGAAGTTGTCCATCCAATTAAAAATCCTTGAATACCGAACGCCTGTCTTGACCATTTCCATAAATCAAAAGTGTCAAAATGTTCTATAATTTTATTGTCTTTGAATTTGAAGTTAGCACTGACTAGATTAACAACTTTTCTTTTTTTGTTTCCATAAAGATACTCTGCTACCCAATTGACTTTTCCATTTTCAGGAGTTGCTTGAATATTGTCAAAGTTAATTATGGTGTCTTTTTTTTTTGAAAAAGTAGCATTTCCCACATTTTAACGGCTCTTTCTCCTTTTAGTTTTCCGAATACAGGATCTTGAAATACAATTTCTTTGTGATAACATTCTAGCATTCCTTTAATATTTCCGTTGGAAAAAGATGTGTAAAATTTCTTTATTATCCATTTAGTTACTGTTTTTTAGTCTTGTGTAAAAGTATATATCAAACTCTTTTAGGTATGAATTTGTTTTGGCTTTAATCTTATATGATTAAGTGTGTTGTAATATCATTTTAATATTCAAATATCGCATTAAATTCGTTTTTTCTCATTCATATTTCACACAAAAACAAAACCGTTACGGGGCAATGCTTCTATTTTATTGCTTATTTGAATAAAAAATATTCCAAATTATTATTACGTCATTTAAAAATTAAATTAATATAAGTTCAAGTACTTAAACTGTTAAGCGTATGATTGGCGTAAAAGTATTTATAGTAATTAGACCAATCTATAATTACAAGGTTTAGTTATCTTACTAGGAATGAATGGGTGCGCCTCCTATTTTAAAGATTATTTTTATATATTGTATGCGTTGATTAATTGAAGCCTAATGCATCGCAATAGCCCTTATTTGGATAACAATTTTCAAACTTACTATTCTCTACAAATTGATTTAATAATGCCTTTATTTCTTCTGGTTTAATTCCTTCAAGACTATCTTTTAAAGCCCTTATTTTACTAAATGAACTTCTGTCACTTTCTGCGTATAATGTGAAATTGTTATAAGTATCTGGTTTTGTAAAGTTCATTGGACTACGTGTATTATCCATTTTTTTGTATGGCCAAAATGTCCAATGAATCACATTCTTATCCAAGAGCTCTCTAAATTCTTTAATCCACTCGTCTTCATTTTCGCCACTTTCGCCCATCAATATTGGTACATTATATTTGTCTCTAAAATCCACATACTCTTTTATTTCCTCTTGTACTGGAGGCATCCAGTATTTATGAAATGTATAGACTAACTTGTCATCAAAAGGCTCTGAAAAAACAGAAAAATCTGTCTCCCATACTGCGCCTCCTAAAAATACAATATGATTTTTATCTACCTCTCTTATTGCTTTTGTAATTCTCTTATATAGGGGTTCTAAATTAGATTTGAGATTATCTTTCTCAAAATAATGAGGAATAGGCTCGTTCAATAGGTTGTACCCTAAAACAGTAGTATTATTTGCATATCTTTTTGCAATCTCTTGCCAAATAATACATACTTGTTGTTTCATTCCTTCATCTACCATTAACCATGGGAAACCATCACTATTATCTATGTTATCACCAGATTGTCCACCCGGAGCACCATGCATATCGAGTAATACATACAGATCATATTTTTCACACCATTCAATAGTCTTGTCTAGGTATTTATACCCATGCATGTTTCTTCCCAAATAATCATCATGAGTTAATAATCTATAGTCAAATGGCAATCGTATTGTGTTTATACCGGTTTCTGATAGCCACTTTATATCGGCTTCAGTAATGTAATTATCAAGATAAGAGTCCCAAAAAGCTGTAGTTGCACTGTTCCCTATTAACTCGCGTATGGCTTGATCTATTTTTCGTGGTGAGTTACAATCGTTCAATTTAAACATATATCCTTCAGGCATTAGCCAATTCCCCAAATTCACACCTTTGAGGCGCAATAATTCTCCTTGTGCTGAGTATATATTTTTCCCTTTCACAAAAACATAATTTTTTTCTGTTTCTTGACAAGCAGTCGCCATCAATATTACAATGAGCAATATCCATGTTTTCATTTTCATAATAATCAAATTAATTTGACTCCAAAGTTTAAAGTTAACATCCATTATTTATCATTTTTTTTGTTTAAAAATATTTTTTCATTTAATGGTGATACACCCGTTTTAAAAATTAATCCGACCAATCAGGAATGGGATAATACACCATAACGGCAGTTCGTCTAAAAACTTCCGTTTGTTATTAAAGAATTCAAATTTAAGAAAAAAACAATAAAAATATAAATCTTATAAAAGTTGCTTATATTACTTAAATTTAAGAAAGAATTATGGAGATTGAACTAAAAAATGTAGTTTAGTAACATCAATAATCAAGAACGATTTGTTGCATTATCAACATTAAATCCAAGATTTAATTTAAGATTAGATACTAAAACATGAAAAATAATACGAAATATTTCGTGCATGAAACTTCGGTTGTAGATGAGAATTGCAAAATCGGAAATGGAACTAAAATTTGGCACTTTAGTCATATTATGTCCGATAGTATAATAGGAGAGAGATGTAATATCGGTCAAAATGTTGTGATTTCACCCAAAGTTGTGTTAGGTGAGAACGTAAAGGTTCAGAATAATGTTTCTATTTATACGGGAGTAATATGTGAGGATGATGTATTCTTAGGTCCTTCAATGGTTTTTACAAATGTTATCAATCCTAGAAGTGCTATATTACGCAGAAATCAATATGTAGAAACAAGAGTAAAAAAAGGTGCTAGTATAGGTGCTAATGCGACTATAGTTTGTGGTAATGATATTGGTGAATATGCTTTGATCGGTGCTGGAGCTGTTGTTGTAAAAGAGGTATTGCCATTTGCATTAGTTGTTGGCAATCCATCAAAGCAAATAGGTTGGGTAAGTGAATATGGTCATCGTTTGTGTTTTGATGATGATACTATTGCGGTATGTCCAGAGTCGAAAGGGAAGTATAGTTTAAAGAATAATTTAGTAGTTAAATTATAAAGGTGCTTATCCTATGAAAAAAAAAATATATTGTGTTGTTTTGTTCATTTCTATTTGCGGTATAAACTACGCTCAGATTCAAAAATTTCCAATTTATAAAGGGTGTGAGTCAAAAACATTAAGTGAGCTAGAAGCATGTTTTAATACTACGGTAAAGATTGATTTTTTAGAGGGTTTTAAGGTTCCTGATATTGTGATCAGTGATGATTTTAAAGGAACAGTAAATGTTTTGTTTTTTGTTGCAAAAACAGGTGAATTCCAAGTTGTCCATGTAAATAGTCCTTATCAAGAGCTAGAAGCAGAGATAATCAAATCATTTAAAGGCTTGTCAATTGTGAAGCCTGCGCAGTTTAATGGTCATGCTGTTGAAATGAGTTTTTCAATGCCCCTACAATTTCCAAATCCTAAAAAAAGCAGAAAAGAAGTAAATTTAGAAAAGCAAGAAGATAGGGTGACATTTTTAAAGCCTGTAGAAAAAAAGGAATTGACAGCTGATAAAAAAACGATAATATTGGAACATCAAAGTAATTTGAATATTCCTTTAAATTATAGTCGCTATATTCAAATAGAAAGAGATTATATACAAGGAGATAATGTACATACTTCTGTAAAACCATATACGTACAACAGAGTATTGGATTATGTGGATTTAGATGCGCAAAAAATCAAATTCTTGAAGAAAAAATCATCATGGCTAGGAAGAAAATTTTGGAACGAGAATCTGTTTAAGGTCGAAGGAGAAAATTATTGGTTTACGGCAGATTTACTTTTAGATGTCCAATTAGGAAAAGATAATTCTGATGTTGATTATACTTTTTTGAATTCCAGAATATTGCAAATCCAAGGAGAATTAGGTTCCAAGTTCTCTTATTCAACAACCATATATGAAACACAAAGTCGGTTTGCTCAATACGTCAATGATGGTATTGACGAATGGGAGAAAAAAACTTTCTCATCAGATGGTTTGGTTTTCGGACGAGGGAAAGCAAAAGGTTTTAAGGAAAATTCTTATGATTTTCCTGTTTCAGAAGGATATTTTGCATATAAACCAAACGAATTTTTTGTTTTTCAATTAGGTCAGGGTAAAAATTTTATTGGTGATGGATATCGATCTATGATGGTTTCTGATGTTGCTTCACCGTATCCATATTTTAAAATTACTACTAACTTTTGGAAGATTCAATACACAAACTTATTGATGTGGATGACTGATATTCGAAATGAAGTTCGAGTTGGTGATGCTCATGCTAGAAAATATGTCGCTTCACATCATTTGAGCATCAATATAAATAAAAGATTAAATATAGGATTATTTGAATCGACAATTATAGACAATACAAGATCTGGTGCAATGGAAATGGATTTTTTAAATCCCATTATATTTTATAAATCTTTGGAGTTTAATAGAGGTGAAGATGCTGGAAGTTCGGTGTTAGGAATCAATGCTATGTATAAGTTTTCAAAAAGTATTTCTATGTATTCTCAGTTAGTCTTAGATGAGTTTACCTTAGAAGAAATAAAAGCCCAAAACGGTTATTGGGGGAATAAATACGCCTTCCAAATAGGAGCTAAGTATTTTGATGCTTTTAAAGTAAAAAACTTGTATTTACAATTAGAATATAATATGATCAGACCTTATACGTTTTCACATGGCTCTCCAATTTATAACTATGGTCATTTTGGAGAGGAAATTGCCCATCCTTGGGGTGCCAACTTTAGAGAAATGGTTTTGATAAATAGATATACTAAAGATAGATGGGCTGCTAACTTAAAAATAATTTACGGACTAAAAGGGTTTGATTCTGATGGTTTAAATTATGGAGGTGATATTTATGAGCCTTATGATACAAGAGTTCAGGATTACGATAATAAAATAGGTCAAGGTGCAAAGGCGACCATCTTAAATACAGATTTACAAGTGTCCTATCTAATAAATCCACTGACAGATTTAAAAGTGTTTACCGGAATTGTTTATAGACAATTTTCGCCCGAAACAGTAACCACTGATTTTGAAGAAGATCAAACCACTTGGTTTACTTTTGGTATTAAAGTAGATTTGTTTAATTGGTATTTAGATCATTAATGATTTCTTGATAAGCCGTCCTTAAGCCAAGTTAGATAAGTTTTGGTATCTGTATAGCTTTCAGGATGATTTAATAATTCCATTTCGGTGGATAATTGAATATAAAAAGGTTGTGAAGCTGTGTTGAAATTAATAGTTTGTAAAGTAGCCCATTTAGAACCTATTGTTTTTATACTTTTTATTTTTCCGTTTGGTTTTTGGAAGTCAAATTGTTGTTCTTCAGGGAGTTGTTTGCGGTCGTCAACATATAAAGAGATCAATACAAATTTCTCAAGTTCAGCATAAACCTGTGGATCACTCCATACATTTTCTTCCATTTTTCGACAGTTTACACAGGCCCATCCAGTAAAGTCTAATAAAATAGGTTTGTTTTGTTCTTTTGCATATGCTAATCCTTCCTCAAAATCTTTAAAACAATTTAGGTCTAAAGGACAATCTGTTTTTGTCTTATAGATGCTGTAAAATTTAGGAGGTGCAAAACCGCTTAATAATGACAAGGAAGTATTGAAGAATAAACCAGAGATTAGGTATATAGTAAAAACAGCAGAGGTGATTCCTGTTAGTTTTCTACCTAAACTAAGCCTTTTCAAGGCTGTATCATGAGGGAATTTTATCTTTCCAAATGCATATAATGCTAAGCCTGTAAAAATAATAATCCAAGCTCCAATAAAAACCTCTCTTTTTAGCAATCCCCAATGCTGAACCATGTCGGCGTTGGATAAGAATTTTAGAGCCAAAGCAATTTCTAAAAAGCCAAGAATCACTTTAACAGTATTTAGCCAACCACCTGATTTTGGTAATGTGTTTAACCAATTAGGAAACAAGGCAAATAATGTAAAAGGCAGTGCTAAAGCAGTACCAAACCCAACCATACCAAAAGTAAGCTGCATAGCTCCTCCGTCTGAAGATAAGGCTCCAACTAATAATGAACCCAATATAGGTCCAGTACATGAAAAGGATACTATAGCTAAGGTAAGTGCCATAAAAAAGGTGCCGATGATTCCCCCTAAATCCGAAGCGGAGTCCATTTTATCTGACCAAGAGTGGGGTAATGTAATTTCAAAATAGCCAAAAAAGGAAAAGGCAAAGATGATGAATATTATAAAAAAGACAACATTAAGCCATACATTGGTTGATATGTTATTTAATATTTCCGGATCTAATGAATCTAAAAAATGAAAAGGTAAACTCAGTAATAAATAGATAAAACTTATAAAGAATCCATAAAGTAAAGCATTACTAATTCCTTTTTTCTTAGTTGCTGATTGTTTGGTGAAAAATGATACCGTAAGAGGTATCATTGGAAAAACACAAGGAGTTAGAAGCGCAATAAGTCCACCAAAAAAACCGAGTAAAAATATAGTAGTAAGTCCTTTTTTGTTTGATTTGTTGTCGCTAGTAGATTCAAGAAATTCAGATTTATTAGTAATGTTTAAATCTAATCCCTGCGACAGTTTGATACTTTGGTCGCTGATGTTTTTTGTTGTGGCAGCAATAACTTTATCGGTTAGATTAAAAGTAAGAATTTCTCCAGGTTCAAATGTACAAGCCTGATCGTCACAAGTTTGGTAAGCTGCTGAAACTTGAATACTTTGTGTTTCTGGAGTAAGCAGTTTTATTTTTTGTTTAAAGATAGCTTGTTTTTCAAAATAGGAAGTCTCCATTTCAAAAATTTCTTCATAAGAACTATGGGTAATACTTTCTTCAGTTTTATCTATTAATTGATAGTCAATGTTTTCTTTTTCGAAGGTAAATACAGTTGCTAAAGGACCTCCCTCAGGTACATGTTGAGAATAGAGATGCCAGCCCTCTTTTAAGCTAGCTTTGAAAATAAGTGTGTATTCGGTTTCTGACTGTGTAGTAATTGAAGTTTCCCAAGAAATTGTGCTCTCTTGTCCGAATGATAATGTGGTAAAACCAATTATATAAAGTAATAAAAATAAATGTTTTTTCATTTTTTGTATTTGATCAATATTATATACGACGTTTTATATGACTAATGTAATTTCTAAAATAGAGATGGTTTTTGATGTAATCTTATATCGATTATCCATTCGGTTTCCAATTATCCAAACAATATGATCACCATCACACAACAACCATGTTGCTTCTTTTTCAAGAAGTGACATTTTAGAGTCTTTAAAGAAATTACTCAACTTCTTTTTCCCATTCATTCCAATAGGGTAAAAATAGTCCCCTTTTTTCCATTTCCTTACATGAAGTGTGTGGTTTAACTTTTCTTTATCAATATAAGCCTTGTTGTTTGAAAATTTCTCAGGTTCTTCTACGTTTTTAAATTTTAAAGGAATAGGTTTTGATATAGATTTTGCTTTTTCGGGTATTTCATAGATGGTATCAGTCACTTTTTCAATGGAGCTAATGATAAGTTCGTCTCGGTTTTTAAGAAGACGATGTGATTTAGAAATTAATTGTTTGCCGGTTTGTGCCTTCAATATACTGTTTATATCCTTCCAGTTTATAAAACCAAAAGGTTTTAAAATTTCGTAAATATTTGCTTTTATATCCTTTAAATTGAGAATTTCTGGAATAGAAATACTAAGAGTCCCGTCTTTATTTTTACTTATTAATTTTTTATTGAGCTCGTCAATTCTTTCTTGAACTAAAGTTTTTGAGTCTTGTAAATTGTTTAAAGTGTTATCAAAGGATTTAAAAAAATTAGGATTCAATTCTTTTAAAAGGGGAACAATTTGATGTCTGATTTTATTTCTGAAATATTTGATAGAACTGTTGCTTACGTCTTCTCTCCAAAGGATTTTATTTTTTTCGGCATAATCTTGGATTTCCTTTCTAGTAAAGGGAAGTAACGGTCTAATAACATGTCCGTTAACTTCTGGAATTCCTGTTAATCCGTCTAAACCAGTTCCTCTAGTGAAATTGATTAAGAATGTTTCAAGAACATCATCCTTATGGTGTGCGGTTAAAGTGTAGTTGAGTTTGTGCTTTTTAACGATTTTTTCGAACCATGAATAGCGCAACTCACGGGCAGCCATTTGAATTGAAAGTTTGTTTTCATTTGCATACTCGTTAGTTTTGAATTTTATGGAGTAAACATTGCAGTTTAGAAAACTTCCAAGGTTTTTTACAAATGATTCGTCTTTGTCACTTTCTTTAGCTCTAAGTGTAAAGTTGCAATGAGCTAGCGAAAAATTAAAGTTGGATTTTTGGAAAAGATGTGCTAAAACGGTGCTGTCTAATCCACCAGAACAGGCAATAAGTAATTTGCTTTTATATAGACAGGGGAAATTCTTATCTAGGTGTTTTTGAAATCTCTTTAGCACGAGTAATAAAATTTATTTTTCATACAGAAAACTCTTTGTGTCAAAGATAAGGTATTATGATAAATTATAGTGTTTAACATTTGCTACTATATCAAAACCTCTCTCATGGCTTTCGCTTTTAATAAACACTCTTCGAGTTCTTTTTCTGGAATTGCTAAAGAAGTTATAGCGCCTCCAACTGAAAAGGATACATATTTTTTTTTTTGATTATAAAGTATACTTCTAATAATTACATTAAAATCAAAATCTCCTAAAGGTGAAAAATAACCTACAGAACCAGAGTACAAACCTCTTTTAGTTTCTTCCTCTTTTTCAATGACCTTCATGGCGGCAATTTTGGGTGCACCAGTCATACTTCCCATTGGAAATGTGTTTTTTATAATATCTACAGGGTGAATTTCTTTTGGAATTAGTGTAGTAATAGTAGAAATCATTTGGTGTACTTGCAAAAAGCTATAAATACCGCAAAGTTCTTCAACTTCTGTACTGCCTTTAACGGAAATTTTTGACAAATCATTTCTTACAAGATCTACTATCATTATGTTTTCTGCTCTTTCCTTAGGATTCTTTTTAAGGTTGTCTTTTAATTTGTTGTCTTCTGTTTTAGAATTAGAGCGTTTGGCAGTTCCTTTTATAGGCTGTGAAATCACCTTTTGTCCTGTTTTTTTTAAGTAGCGTTCTGGGGAAGCAGATAATAAATAAAGTTCGTTGATTTTTAAAAAAGTAGCAAAAGGAGCTTTTGAAATCTCATTGAGGTTTTTATAAACCTTTAGAGGGTTGATATTTGTGTTCTCAGAATAAAATTCTTGACAAAATGTAACCTCATATAGATCACCGTGGTGGATATTATTTAAAATAGTAGATACTTTTTGTAGATATGTATCTTTGTGAATTCGTAATTTAATATTAGAATTTGATGTGTTTTCTTCGAGTGTGTTTAATGTGAAATTAGAGATTAACTCAAAGTCTGTTGCTATTTCATCTCGAAAGGTATGTAGATATTTAAAAGTTACGGTATGATCTGATATAAAAAGAAGTTTTTTAGGTTGAAAGAAATACAAATCAGGGAATCCTAGGTTATCTTCGTTTTCAGATACTAATTCTTCAACATCATTCTTTAAATCGTAGCCTAAATAACCAAAAATATAATCATTAACTTCAGATTGGTACCTTTTTAATTTGTCAAAAGCATTGTGGAAATCCGATTTTAAATGAGAGTTTTCACCGAAGGCAAGAACAGCCTCGAATTGTGAGTGTTTTTCTTGATGATGGTTTGAATCTAGCCAAACAACAGATTCAAATTGTTGAGACCAGGCAAGAACTTGTGATTTAAAGAGTCGAAAATCTTTAAGAGTGTAACGAGCTTCTACTCTTTTCATTTAATGTATAAAAAATTAATAAAAAGCAAAGTTAGGATTAAATAGGAAATGAAATAGGAAATAGATTATTATTTTATTGGAGATGTTAAGTATTTTGTTATTTTTGATCTAAGTGAAATTTTACTTTGTTTTTGTGACAAAGACATTTCAATAATTTATTTTAAATCACGTTTATGTGTACAGTTACCTATTTGCCAAATAATAATGGCGATTTTATTTTTACTTCTAGCAGGGATGAACAATCAGAAAGAAAAGCTTTAGAACCTGAGTTTTATGAAAAAAATGGTGTTCGTTTTTTGTATCCAAAAGACAAGAAATTTGGAGGAACATGGATTGCTATTTCTGAAGATGAAAGATTGGTATGTCTGTTAAATGGAGCGTACGAAGCTCACGAATCGAAAGGACCTTATGCTTATAGTAGAGGGTTGGTCGTTCAGGAAGTATTAGAAGCTGAAAATGCCAAATGGGCGATTGAAGATCTTGTATTAGAAGGAGTGGAACCTTTTACTTTGATTACGATTGATTGGTCTTTTATGCCAATTTGTATTGAGTTGATTTGGGACGGTGTAAAAAAAGATATCCGTATATTATCTAATAGTTCTAAAATATGGTCTTCTTCAACATTATATGACAAACCTACAAAAGCAGTTCGAAAGACTTGGTTCCAAGATTTTGAAAAAGAATTCCCAGCTGCAACACAGCAGGATGTTTTAAGTTTTCATAAAAACGAGAATTTAGTGTCTAAAGAAATTTCCATAAAAATGAAAAGATCAGATATAGAAACCACTAGTATTACGTCAATAAAAAAGGAAGGAAATAACTTATCTATGTATTATCTTGACTTGTTAACGGGTAAAGCACAAACGATTGATTTGTTTTCATGTAGATTTCAAGTGGCTCTAAATGGATAGGAATACTGGTTTTATCGTAATTATAGCTTATCCTGAGGTAATTGTTCAGACGGCTAATGGAGAGTTGATAAGTAAAATATGGCCCTTATTTGGTGTTGGAGGACGACAAAAAGTGAGGGCAGGTCATGCCGCTATGTTATTGGTGTCTAAATGTTCAAATAAGATTAGTTATTTTGATTTTGGTCGCTATATTACCTCTGATAAAAATGGGAGGGTTCGTTCTGAGCAAACCGACAACGAAACACATATCCCTATAGCAGCAAGTCATAACGGAAAAGAAATATTGAATTTAGAAGAGATTCTGTTGTACTTAGATAAAAACCCTGATAAGACTCATGGAGAAGGAAGGCTAGTTGCCGGAGTTAATTCAGAAATAGATTATGACAAAGCGTTAGACTTTATCAGAAGGCTTCAGGATAAAGGTGAAGTGCTTTATGGTGCTTTTATAAAGGAAGGTAGTAATTGTGCTCGTTTTGTAACTGATACATTAATAGCGTCAACAACAAATAATAAAATTCTTAGAAAATTGAAATTGAGTTGCATATTAACACCGAGTCCTATAAGTAATGTGTTAAGAGGTAGTTCAAAATATCAATGTAAATTTGAGGTGGAAAATCAAGAAGTTCGTGCTTATTTAAATAAATTTTCGCTAAGAGAACATAAAAAATATTTATTTTCAAAAGTGCCGCAAGAAGTATGTATACGTGGTTCAATAGAGCCAAATACTGAAAAGTATGTTTCTCCAAATGGACAATGGCTAGGAGGGATTGGAAGTGGGGCGTGGTTTGAATTGAGGGAGAAACTAGGAACAGAGAACTTGTATTATATTAAGAGGAGAAACTATAATGGAGAAATAGATTTAGCAGCTGATTTTATTTCAATTGATAAAGGTTTTTCCGCTCAAGATCCGTTTGAATTTCAGTACGGTTCAAATTGTAAAATCTGCCTATTAAAACAAAACAATAAAGTGTATCGGTTTTATCGAAAAGACGAATAACTAGTTTAAATTCCCAATCATCATTAGTTGGAAATTAGGAATCATAACTTTAAATGTAGTTTTTGAAGTGAAATTGACCATATTGAAGTGTCCTTTCATTGCGCCAATTGAGGAATGTAATAAACAGTTAGACCTGTAAGTGTATTTTTCATTGGGATCTAGGACAGGAATTTGACCAATAACACCATCTCCAATAACAATTTCTTTGTTTGCCATGGAGTCAAATATTTCCCATTTTCTCGATAACAACTGAACGGTGTCGTTTCCTTGGTTTTCAATTGTGATAAAGTAGCTAAACAAGTACATTTCATTCTCGTTTTGAGAATGCATACCTTCATAGTTGGTAAGCACGGATATTTTAATTCCTTTTGTTATTTGTTCTATCACAAGAAATAGTTTTATATTTTTAAATATAAGTAAAAATTAAAGAATAAAGGAATTGATTTTAACGTTTATCAAGTTATGAAACGATAAAGGATTAATTTTTGCTGTTAATTATACTGTATCCTACGATTTTTTGTATTCTCTCTCCGAAAGGTTGGTAGTAAACTAAGATGGTGTAATTGTTTTCTGTTTCTTGATAAGAGCCGTCAACTGTTATAGTATCAAGTTCTTTATCCTTATCTTTTATTACGTGAATATAATTATAGAAGCCTTGTTTAAATAACATTTCGGTTTCGAGGTAATTTGTTTTTTTGTTTAACTTTAATCTGTTTTGCTCGGTAAAGGCATAATTATTAAAGGCTCCATAGATATAAATGGATTCATTTTTCTCGAGGTTTTTAGTAGCTTTAAGGTGAAAACGAACATTAGTATATTCACTTTCTACTGTTGATTCAGTGCCATTTAAGGTTCGGATTACAAAGCCTCCATTGATGTCTGGATAATAAGTATAGGGTAAATAATTTCTTGGCTGGTTTGGGTAAAGATATGTTTGGTAGTAATGATCTTCAATAACACTTTTTACTATGTTTACGTTGGTTGCATTGAAGTTTTTTGTGTCAAAATTTAAAAACTCATTACTTCCGAAATAACTAGTTTCGGCATTGTAATTGTATACAATTTCGTTCTTTTTATAATATTGTGGTTTTATATCTAGTTTTGTTAAATTCCAGTCATTATTTTGTAAAATAACAACCTTAAGATCTTTAGAAGGGTTGTTGATGTTGACATTGGGATGGATAATAGAAAAGTTGACAACCTGTTTTTTATCTATGTTTTTTAAACTCCTATCTCTTACGACTTTTCCGATGATGGAAATTTGAGATTCATACAAAACAAATCGTCTTTGAATACATATCTCGTCGTCGTCATTTAAAATCGTCAGTAGAAAATTACCACTTATTTTAATACGAGTATTCCTATTAGGTATTTCAAATTTATGGTGTGTGTAATTTTGATACGTCCCAAAAGAGTTTTCCATATCAAGAATTTCAAATGATTGAAATCCGTTGATGTATTCGGTACTTTGTAAATTCGAAATTTCCCAATTATAATTGCAATGTTGGATAATATATTTGTAGCTTTTTTGATCAGCTTCAAGGTCATCAAAGCCTATTTTAAGCGTTTTTCCAAGTTGAATTATTGGGTTGATGTTTTCTTGGGTATTGAATGTTACTGATTTAATAAATTCAGCAGTGAAATTTTGAGAAAACAAAACACCTGATACACAGGTTATTATGGATGTTAGGAACAGCTTTTTTATAGAATTCAAAATGATAAAGTTTTTTTACTTATACAAAGATAAGAATATAAATTGATCAACTACTAAAATTTTGTCTTCTGTTTTGTTGATGAAAAACTAAGTATATTGGTTTTTTGTTGAGTTAAATTTAATTATTTTTTAATTTTATAAAAGATTCTCGAATCTTTATTTATAATCATTATAAACAATTAGAGGTTCCTAATATAAAGAGGCTTATTTGCTAAAAAAAACATCTAATTATTTAAATTTGCTTGTTTTAAAACAGATTAACTTAAATTCTAAATATGTCAGAAGACATTCGAGTAAAAAAAGGCTTAAACATTAAGCTTAAAGGCAAGGCAGAAGAGACCATTTCTGTAGTTCCTCGTTCTGGGATTTTTGCAATTCAACCAAAAGATTTTCATGGAATCATACCTAAGATGGCTGTAAAAGTCGGAACAGAGGTTTCTGTGGGTGATGTTTTGTTTTATTCAAAATCAAATGACCAGATTAAATTTACGTCTCCTGTTTCGGGAATCGTATCAGAGATTAAAAGAGGAGCCAAAAGAAGGATTTTAGCTGTAATAATTGAAGCTAAATCTGAAGATCAATTTAAAGATTTTGGTAAAGAAGATCCATTAGGGCTTTCTAAAGAACAAGTGCTATCTAAAATATTAGAAAGTGGTTGTTGGAGTTTTGTAAATCAACGTCCTTATGACGTGATTGCAAATCCTGCAGATGATGCTAAAGCAATTTTTGTGTCTTCATTTGATACAGCTCCTTTAGCTCCTAACTATGCTTTTGCATTAAAAGGACAAGAAGCTGCTTTTCAAGCTGGAATTAATGCTCTTACAAAATTAACTAAAGGGAAAGTATATCTTTCAGTTAACGAAGCTGCTTCGTTTTTTAATAAAGTTGAAAATGTTGAGCTTATAAATGTAAAAGGAAAGCATCCTGCGGGTAATGTTGGTGTTCAGATTTCTAAAATTTCTCCTGTGAATCAAGGGGAAAGAGTTTGGACGGTAAATGCGCAAGATGTTACAATACTCGGTAATTTGTTTTTAACAGGAGAATATAAGCCAAATCGAGTTATTGCTTTGGCAGGTTCTGAAGTAAATGCTCCTCAATACTATTCTGTTACAGCAGGTCAAAATTTAGGTAGCCTGTTAGAAGGGAAAATAAATAAAGATAATGTAAGAGTTATTTCTGGAAATGTATTAACAGGTGATAAGGTTACCTCTATAGCTAATTTCTTAGGGTTTTATGACAATATGGTCTCAGTCATTCCAGAAGGAAATATACATAGATTTATGGGATGGTTTCCGTTCTTAGGAAGCGGTAGCATTCATAGCGCATCTAAAACTTCTTTCTCCTACTTATTTCCAAATAAAGAATACACGTTAAATACAAACCTTCAAGGAGAAGAACGTGCTATAGTGGTTACAGGAGAAATGGAAAAAGTAATGCCTATCGATATTTTCCCAATGCAGTTGATCAAAGCTGTATTAGCTAAGGATATCGAAAAAATGGAAAATTTAGGGATTTACGAAGTAGCTCCTGAAGATTTTGCTTTGATTGATTATACGAGTTCTTCTAAAATAGAAGCTCAAACAATCATTAGAGAAGGTTTAGACATAATGATAAACGAAGTAGGATAATGAAATTTATTAGAAATACATTCGATAGATACAAACCTCTTTTTGATAAAGGAGGAAAGTATGAAAAAATTGCTCCGGCTTTTAATGCATTTGATACGTTAATGTTCGTGCCAAATCATACAACAAAGCAAGGTGCACATATTAGAGATGGTGTCGATTTGAAACGCGTCATGATTACAGTAGTGCTAGCTTTAGTACCTGCTTTAATCTTTGGGATGTGGAATATAGGATACCAACACTTTTCACAACTCGGAGAAGCTGGAACTTTTGTAGATTATTTAATTTACGGTTCTGTAAAATTCTTACCAATGGTTGTAGTATCGTACGGTGTTGGTTTGGGAATTGAATTCGCATTTGGTGTTTTTAGAGGACATGATATTAACGAAGGCTATTTAGTGTCCGGAATGCTGATTCCTTTGATTATGCCAATTGATCTACCTTTATGGATGCTTGGTTTGTCAGTGGCATTTGCTGTATTAATCGGTAAAGAAGCATTTGGAGGTACAGGAATGAATATTTTAAATCCTGCTTTGGTAGCTCGTGCTTTTGCTTTCTTCTCATATGCACCTAACATGTCAGGGGATAAGGTTTGGGTAGCGGATGCAGCTACTGTAGATGCAATCTCAGGAGAAACTATTTTAGGGTCTTTAGCTCAAAATAGAGAAGCAGGTTACAGTGTTTTGGAAATGTTCATGGGATATATTCCTGGTTCAGTTGGTGAAACATCTATTTTGATGATTTTAATAGGAGCTGCTCTTTTATTATTTACTGGAATTGCAAGCTGGAAAATAATGGCAGGTTCTCTTATTGGTGGTGCTTTGATGGGGTTGTTGTTTAATTATATAGGTGCTACTCATTTAACCAATAATGCCTTGATGAATTTTCCTTGGTGGCAACACTTATTGGTAGGTGGATTTGCTTTTGGTGTTGTGTTTATGGCAACAGACCCAGTCTCTGCTGCACAAACGGAGAAAGGAAAATGGATTTACGGGTTCTTAATTGGTTTTTTAACTATTATGATTCGTGTATTCAATGGTGCTTACCCAGAAGGAATGATGATGGCAATTTTACTGATGAATGTATTTGCTCCAACTATTGACCATTATATAGTGGAAGGAAATATCAAACGTCGTAAAAAACGTAAAAAAAATAATTTAGAAATAGCTTAGATATGGATAAAAATAGCAACGCATATACGTTTATATTTGCAATCATTATGGTGACTATAATTGCTGGAGTATTGGCATTTACAGCGACTAGCTTAAAGCCATTGCAAGAAAAAAACGTAAAAGCAGAAAAAATGCAAAACATTTTAGGAACGATTGGTATTACTGAAGTTTCAAGAGATGATGCTGAAGTAGAGTATAATAAATATATCAAAAAGGAGATGGCTTTAAAAGTGGATGGTACTGTTGATACAGAAGCCAATGCCTTTACCTTAAATTTAAAAAAAGAAATTAAAAAAAGTGACGAAGAGCAACGTTTTCCTTTGTACATAGCAGAGAAAGATGGTAAAACATTCTATATAGTTCCTTTGTATGGAGCTGGTCTTTGGGATGCTATTTGGGGCTATGTAGCTTTAGGGGCTGATAAAAACACAATTATTGGTATTAATTTCGGACATAAAGCAGAAACACCTGGATTAGGTGCTGAAATTAATACGGATTGGTTTCAAGATCAATTTGCGGGTAAAACTTTATTGAAAGATGCAAATGCTGGCTTTACTATGGATAATTTTGTTTCAGTAAAAGCAGTAAAAGGAGGCGCTAAAAAAGGTGATGCTCATGGAGTAGATGCTATTTCAGGAGGTACAATTACCTGTGATGGGGTTTCGAAGATGGTGCAAGAAAGATTGGCACGTTATTTACCATATTTTAAAAATAATTAATCATGGCAGAGGAAAAAGAACCATTGTTTTCTAAACAAAATAAAGCGTTATTGTCTGATCCGTTAAATGATAACAACCCAATTTCAGTACAGGTACTCGGTATTTGTTCTGCATTGGCAATTACGGTACAATTAAAGCCTGTCTTGGTTATGTCTATAGCAGTATTATTCGTTATTATCGCGAGTAATGTAATTGTATCTTTATTAAGAAACTTAATACCAGGTCGTATACGTATCATCGTTCAATTGTTGATTGTTGCTTCTTTGGTGATTTTAGTAGACCAAATTTTAAAAGCTTACGCATATGATGTAAGTAAAGAACTTTCAGTATTTGTAGGATTGATTATTACCAACTGTATTGTTATGGGACGTTTGGAGGCATTTGCATTGGCAAACGGACCTTGGAAATCTTTTTTAGATGGAGTAGGGAACGGTGCTGGTTATGGTATGATCTTGGTAATAATTGCATTCTTTAGAGAATTGTTAGGGTCTGGGAAATTATTTGGATTTGAAGTATTAGGGCATAAAGCAAAAACCTTGGCAGATTCTACCGGGCTATATGCAATGGGATATGAGAATAATGGTTTTATGTTATTGGCACCAATGGCATTGATTACTGTGGGAATCATTATTTGGATACAAAGATCAAAGAATAGAAAATTAATAGAAAACTAATAAAAGATACAAGATGGAATATATTAACATTTTCGTAAAAAGTATTTTTATTGACAATATGGTATTTGCATATTTCTTAGGAATGTGTTCATACTTAGCGGTGTCTAAAACAGTAAATACAGCAGTAGGGTTAGGAGCTGCAGTAATCTTCGTATTGGTGGTTACAGTTCCAGTAAACTTCTTGTTGGATACATATTTATTAAAGGCAGGAGCTTTACAATGGTTAGGACCAGAATATGCTTCAATTGACTTAAGTTTCTTAAGTTTTATTATGTTTATTGCTGTAATTGCTTCTATGGTACAGTTGGTTGAAATGATAGTTGAACGCTTTGCACCTGCATTATATGGAGCATTGGGTATCTTCTTACCATTGATTGCAGTAAACTGTGCGATTTTAGGGGGTTCATTATTTATGCAACAAAAAGATTTCTCTAATGTTGGAGAATCTTTAGTATATGGTTTAGGTTCAGGAATTGGATGGTTTTTAGCAATTTTAGCAATTGCTGCAATCCGTGAGAAAATAGCCTATTCTAATGTACCTGCTCCATTAAGAGGATTGGGAATTACATTTATCATTACTGGTTTAATGGCGATAGGATTTATGAGTTTCTCAGGAATCAAATTATAAACAACTAAGATTATATAGATGACTATAGTAGTAAGTATTATCGTGTTTTTAGTAGTAATTTTAATTTTGACATCTGTTTTATTGATAGCAAAGGCAAAATTACTTCCTTCTGGAAAAGTAAAAATTACGATCAACGGAAAAAAAACGATTGAAGTAGAAACGGGAGACTCTTTATTGGGAACTCTAGGAAGTGAAAAAATATTTTTACCATCAGCCTGTGGTGGAGGTGGAACTTGTATCCAATGTGAATGTCATGTGCATTCTGGTGGAGGTGAAGCTTTACCGACGGAAACACCTCATTTTACTCGTAAAGAGTTGGCTTCAGGTATCCGTTTGGGATGTCAGGTGAAGGTGAAAAATGATATGGATATTTCTATTCCTGAAGAAATTTTTGGAATTAAGAAATGGAAAGCAACGGTGGTTTCTAATTATAATGTTGCTTCTTTTATTAAAGAGTTTGTTGTAGAGATTCCTGAAGATATGAATTACAAAGCGGGTGGATATATCCAAATTGAAATTCCTAAGACAGAGGTGAAGTTTTCTGATATGGATATTACTGCACATCCTAAAGATCACCCAGGAGAACCAGATAAATTCCTAGAAGAGTGGGGTAAATTTAAGTTATGGCCATTGGTGATGAAAAACAATGATACGGTTGAAAGAGCGTATTCTATGGCTTCATATCCTGCAGAAGGTCGTAATATTATGTTGAATGTTCGTGTGGCTTGTCCTCCTTTTGATAGAGCGAAGGGTGGATGGATGGATGTAAATCCAGGAGTAGCGTCTTCTTATATTTTTAACTGTAAACCTGGTGATGAAGTAACAATTTCTGGACCTTATGGTGAATTCTTTATCAATGAATCCGATGCTGAAATGATTTATGTTGGAGGTGGAGCTGGTATGGCTCCAATGCGATCTCATTTATACGAATTGTTCCATACTATGAAAACTGGACGTAAAGTGTCTTACTGGTATGGTGGACGCTCTAAACGAGAGTTGTTCTATTTGCATTATTTTGAAGCTTTGGAGAAAGAGTTTCCTAACTTTAAAATGCATTTAGTGTTATCAGAACCTATGGAAGAGGATAACTGGAAAGTTAAAAAAGATGTTGATGATGATGGGGATGGATTTGTTGGATTCGTACACCAGGCATTAATTGATAATTATCTAGAAACTCATGACGCACCAGAAGATATAGAATTTTATTTCTGTGGACCACCGATGATGAACCAAGCGGTTGTTAAAATGTGTGATGATTTTGGAGTCCCACCAGAAAATGTTCGTTTTGACGATTTTGGAGGATAAGATTTTAGATTAAATTTAACAGAAGGCTCAATACATTTGTATTGGGCCTTTTGTTTGTTAATAGTTTTTTGTCGTTTATCAAACGCTTACTTAATATATGCGCCTTTATTTTGTAAGATTGAAATTACTAAATTTTTTCAGGATAGATACATGACTAAAAAAAAGAAGCGAAAAATTGATGTATTGGTTCTTTCAGATATTCATTTGGGAACATTGGGTTGTAATGCGAATGAATTATTACAGTATTTAAAAAGTATAAAACCAAAGAAGGTAATTCTGAATGGAGATCTTGAATTCAAGACGGTTATTTTAAGCTTTGATTATTCCATACAAGAGAAACAATATAAGACCGTTGCATAATGCTCTTTTCAGTTTTAGATTTCAATTTTGACTTTTTAAATCTAAAATTTATATTTTTTTTTCTTATTTTCATTGTTTATGTTAGTTATGGATCTATTTTTTGGTTCATTTTCCTTTAGTTTT
>NZ_JBAHZZ010000049.1:0-7142 GCF_037132785.1 Flavicella sp.
GAAGCTATTTGTTACAATTTATATAGAAGTCCAAGGATAATTGCCACTAATTCTAAAAACTAAAGGAAAATGAACCAAAAAATAGATCCATAACTAACATAAACAATGAAAATAAGGAAAAAAACATAAATTTTAGATTTAAAAAGTCAAAATTGAAATCTAAAAATGAAAAGAGCATTATGCAACGGTCTTAAATTAATTGGTAAAACAAGGTTTAAAGTGGAGCGAACTTTTGGAGGAATAAAGTTATGGTTTAAAGGTGGAGTTGCAAGATATAGAGGTATGGAAAAAATGCATACTCAAAATCTGATGGAAGCTATTTGTTACAATTTATATAGAAGTCCAAGGATAATTGCCACTAATTCTAAAAACTAAAGGAAAATGAACCAAAAAATATAAATTTTAGATTTAAAAAGTAAAAATTGAAATCTAAAAATGAAAAGAGCATTATGCAACGGTCTTAATATGTCTCAAAAAAACCATCTATTAATGAGAAATTAATAGATGGTTTTGCTAGAAAATTTAAGACAGGATTTATAAAATCCCTTTTTGAAAATATGTAGACTAATAAACCCCTATATAGGTTGCGTCAGCGATATTTACCAAAGTTGCACCTAAGGTAAACCCATCAGGACTTGTAGAGGTTGCGTCAAAAATATAAATATTACCATCTTCACCAGTTGGTGTAATCGCCATATAGACTTTATCATCATCAACTACAACATTTTGATATTGTGTTAACCATAAATTTGTAGGAAGGTTTAATTTTACCGCAGTACCATTGTAAAGGTCAACTCTTGCTACAGACCAAAATCCATCTTCTTCATCAGTTCTTTCATAAGGGACATAGCCTATTCCGTTTCCTGCGTAAAACCATCCCCTAGATTTTGTGCCCTCACCTAATAATTCAGATAAATTAAAATCAAAACTATCATCATAATCGCCATCTTTGATTTTTAAGATATGTGTATCGTAAGTATTATCTGATACTGTAATAATTTGATAGATATCTCCTTGTTCATCTAAGTAGCCTGTTGGAGTTCTGTAACCGTTAGTCGCTCCTTTTGCTCCACCTACAGTTGTACTTATAATTTCAGGATTTGTCAATGAAGGGTAATCTGCTACTATCGTTTCTACATTAGTGTACGTTGCATCTACACGTTCGTCTGGGTTTAATGGATCGTAGCCTGATTTAGCCATTCCATAATAAATTTTATCTCCTGAAATTACAGGAGCATCTACTCTACTTATGTAATCATACTCCGTATCTTCCCCGCTTACAGGAATTATAAATTGCTCTACATTACCAAAAACAAGACCTTCCAATTCAACAGACATAAGACGTAGTGTTACGTCAGTTCTAACATAATTACCATCTTCGTCGTAAACTCTTGTTAAACCACCACCTTCACTATCATCAGTATCGGCATAGTGTATGGACGCAGAAGTACTACTCGTTTTTGTCCATCTTGCGTAAGCTGTTCCCATAGCAAATTGAAACGCTTTTTCGTTTAATAAGTTAAAGTCCTGACCACCATCAATACTTAATTCATAGATTCTACCTCCGCCATAATCTAAATTGTATAAATTATTACCATCATCAGAAGGGAAAATTCTAGCAGTTCTTGTAGAAGGAATAACATAACCATAGCCTTCAAAATCAATAGTTCCTGTTGTTAAATCTTTTGTTGTTTGTGCATATACTGGTGTTTCTCCATCTGAACTTAATGAGATTGCCACGGTAAAATTTCTACCTTCTTCGATAACCTCATTGTCATCATCGTCAATATCGCTATCGTCACAAGAAGTGAACAACAATCCCGACAGTAGGCAAGATATTATAACTGTTTTTGAAATTCTAAATTTGTTTTTCATTTTTATTTATTTTTAATTGATATTAATTGATTTTCTTTTCATAAGAATTTATAACTAAGCTTTGCGTAAAAAGCTCTTCCTGGTTTTTGCAAAGCAAAATTATCATACACTTGCTCATCAAAGATGTTTCTAGCATCTATACTAAAAGTGAGTTTTTTGTTGGGAAATGTATGCCCTATTCCTAAACTATTTATAAGTTGAGCTGGTATCATTGGCTTTCCAGCTCCTCCAATAGCGCTCCACCCTCTATAAAAGGCTTCTACATATGCCAAATTATGATAGACTCTAGTTTCTGATTTTTTTTGAATAAAATTTTTAAATAGGTAATCTGTATTGACATTTAAAGTAAAGTAAGGTGCGTTTCTTTCTCTATCTTGATAATAAATATAAGGTTCACCATCTTCATTAAATTCGGTATTAAATCTAGAGTTGAAAACTGAGACACCAATATTTATGCTTAGTTTTTGATTATATTTATATTTTAATTCAGTATCAAAACCTGTACTCAAAAAACTTTCCTCATTTAAATAATAAGAATATTCGAAAGAGTCGCTAACCTCATCATTTTTTTTGATTTTATCTTTAGTATCTCTATAGAAAAAATTAGTCTTAACAAACAAAGAATGTTTTTTAAAATTATAAGGTCCCAAATTAATTCCAAAGTTCAGATTTGAACTATGCTCAGGATCTAAATCGTGATTTTCATCAATATTTTCTAGGTTGTTTCCAAATAATTCATCCGTAGTTGGAAGTCTCAATGCTTTTTCACCAGAAAACATTAGTTGAAATACTGGAGTGAATTGATAAGAAAAGGCAAACCCATAACCACTTGCTTGAATAGATTTGTCAAATCTACTAACAACAGGGTCTGTATCACCATCTACAATTTCGGGTTCTTCAACTCCAATTTTTTGATGGTAGTATTTATAGAATAGTGAAGATCTAAACTTTTTATCCATAGCATTTAACTCATAACCTAAACCATATATGTTTTTAGACACGAATCGAGTATCTAATATCTCTCTCATGAGAGGGTCTAATAATGGATCATCACTAGATTGTTTAAAATCATTTAAAATAAAATTGAATTGAATTGAATTATTTTTATTAATTTCATAAGAAGTATTGTTACTTAAAACCCAGGTTTTACCTGTGTCCTCATTAAGGGTAGGACTGCCTGCTTCTGCACCTGAGCTATGTTCCATAAATTCTCCTCCACTTATATCATAATAATCAGGAACCTTTTCTCCAGACCAATCGTATACAAAAGCAACCGTATCAATGGATTTTCTAATAAGTTTGGAATACGATCCAAAAATGTTGACCGCTAAACCTTTTGTTAAAAAATCCTCTTTTTTATAGCTTGTGTTTAAAAGAGACGTATTTTGCTCTCCTTTTCTTGCTCCATAAACAATTTCCATAGTTTGTCCATGTTGAATGTCTTTTTTCATGTCGGACAATACAACTCCGACCAACAGTTCGTCTGCCCATGACAAATCAGTATAGCCAAAATCCAATTTTGTTCCTTTACTTTTATAACTATCATGAAATCTTTCGGCAACAATATAATTAACATCTCCTTCTTTATTTGACACATATATTTGATCTCCCCAAACTTCATAATTATTATCTGTATAATTATAAAAACCTGAACCCCTAAATACAAAACCTGATTTATTATTTAGATACGTTCCATTTATGGCTATTTGATGCGTATTAAAAGACCCATAAGAATAAGAAGCATTAAGACTATTTATTTTATCTTTATTTAAGATCACGTTAATAGCTCCACCTAAAGCATCTCCACCAAATTGTATAGGAACAACACCTTTATAAACCTCTATACGTTCAATCATCTCGGTAGGAATACTACTTATGGAAAAAGAAGATCCATAATTTTCGATAGGAACTCCATCAATAAAAATTTTAATTGCATTGCCCGATAAACCATTGATATTGAAGTCAACTCTTGATCCCATACCTCCACTTAGCCTTAATTTTACTCCAGCACTTTGGTCTAATACTTCGGTGGCTTGTATAGATTGCATTTTAACCCCTTTCATTTCAACTGAGTTAGTTGCAAATCCTCTAGTTTCTCTTTCTGTTTTTTTTGTTTTACCAATTATAACGACATCGTCTAATAATTCCGAATCTTCATTTAAATAGAAATCGACATGTCCTATATCACCCCCTAAATCAAATTCTTTTTTCTGGGTGACAAAGCCCATATAAGATGCCTGTACAATATACTTTCCAGTAGGAATATTAGAAATAATATATTCTCCTTTTTCATTTGCAACTGTAGCAAAACGATAATCACTAATCAAAATTGTTGCTCCAAACAAAGGTTCTCCATTTGCACTCACTACTTTACCAAGCAATTTATGCTCTCTTTCTTGAGCAAAAGAAATTAAATTAAATATTAACAATAATAAAACTAGTTTTTCACGCATTATTTTATTTTTCTTTATTTAGATTAAATAAAAATATATATTTGCAAAAGTAAATAACAAAAAAGATAATTGTTAACGCAAAAAGAAATTATTATAACGCAAAAAGAACAAATGCAAATACATTTCAAAGGTTCGATTTTTAAAGACGGAAATTGGGTGAGGTTTTTTAAAAAAGATTTAAAAAACTCAGTCATAAAAGGAACTAAATTTGTTGTAAATAACAGCCATACTCAAGGATTAATACAAGAGATTCAATTGAATGGAATATTTATACTCGCACAAAATATTAAAACAAACGAGAATCTAGAAATAAAATGTTCAAATGATTTCCCATTATTTAAACTTCATTTCGAATTTAACGGAGATATAAACTGTAATTTCTCTAGTAAAAAAAAGAGTGATTTAAAAGTTTTAAAAGGCATGTGTAATTTGTTTTATTTACCAAAATCTAAGACTACATATACATACAACCAAACCAATAAACGTTCGTTCGAAATGTTTTTTACTGAAGATTATTTACTCCGAAAAATGGGTCCATCCTTTACAAGCACCTTACAAAACACAAAATTAAATCAAAAACCATTTATGTTTTTTAAAGGCGGAATATTGATGAATGATATAATTAGTGTTATTGTAAATGACATACTGAAATGCTCATATTCGTCAATCATGAAAAAAGAATTTTTGGAAGCCAAAACAACCGAGTTAATAATAACGGCATTGACAAACTATGATCCAAAATCTCATCAACCTGTGCTTAGTCAATCCGACAAAGAAAAACTAAAAAAGGTGGTAAATCACATCAAAATGAATTTAAAAACTCCCCTTACAATACCTAAACTATCATTGCTCGCTGGTATCAATACATCTAAACTAAAAAAGTGTTTTAAACAGTTTTATGGAACAACTATTTTCAAATATATTACTTCATCAAGAATTGAAAAAGCTAAAGAATTAATTCAAAAAGAAAATTATACCATTTCTCAAGCATCTTACAAAGTAGGCTATAAAAACCCTCAACATTTTACGGTAGCTTTCAAAAAAAAACTTGGGTATTTGCCTAGTAAATTAAAAAACAATCTCTCTTAAACTTAATTTCATACACTTTATTCGGTAATTAATTACTTCTCCATACAAGAAAACTTAAATAGCTTGCTTTATTTTTTATCGTAATTAAATCATAATTCAAAGGTGAAAACCATACAAATCACATGTTATGAACATATGTTAGGGTTTCCAGAACTTAATTATTAGATAATTCTTTTATATTTGTCAATTAACTTAAAAAAAAGATTATGGATATTAATGAAATAAATACTGCTTTTGAAAGCATTAAGGTACAAACAATTGGAATAGTAAGTGAGTACGGTTTGAAATTAATTGGTGCTATTGCTGTATGGATTATCGGGTCGATAGTTGTAAAGTCTTTGGTAAACTCATTTGACAAAGCATTAGAAAAATCAAACACAGATTCCTCTTTAAGACCTTTCCTTAAAAGCATCGTTGGTATTTTACTAAAAGTATTGCTTCTTATAACGGTATTGACGATGCTAGGTATCGAAATGACATCATTTGTGGCTATTCTAGGAGCAGCAGGTTTGGCTGTTGGTTTGGCATTATCTGGTACTTTACAAAATTTTGCTGGTGGTGTTATGATCTTGATTTTTAAGCCTTTTAAAGTAGGTGATTTTATTGACGCACAAGGGTATCAAGGGGTTGTCTCTGAAATTCAAATTTTTAATACTATTGTAAAATCAACGGATAACAAAACTATTATTATTCCTAATGGCGGTTTATCTACATCTTCTATGACAAATTATTCAGTAGAAGCATTTAGGCGTGTAGATTTTAATTTTGGAGTAGGATATGGAGATAGTACAGAAAAAACAAAAGAAGTTATTAATAGACTAATTGCTACTGATAAAAGAATTTTATCTGGTGGTCAGCATGATTCATTTGTTGCAGTATCCGGATTAGGTGATAGTTCTGTGGACTTTGTAGTCCGCGTATGGGTAAAGTCTGAAGACTATTGGGGAGTATTTTTTGATATGAATGAAAATGTATACAATACCTTTAACAAAGAAGGTCTGAATATACCTTATCCACAAATGGATGTGCATATTCACAAGGACTAATACTGATTTAACTATTTAAAGTCGTTATTGTTTCGTGTATTTACTTATGGCAACAGCGATAAAATTCACAATAAAAGAGAGTCCATCAAAGTTGGGCTCTCTTCGAATAAAACAAACTCAATACCGTATTGAAAAAAGAATGACTTGGCTCTTAGAACTCCAAAAAGGACAATTTAAGACTCGTGCATCACTAGCTATTTTTGGGTATTAATTTACGCACCCAAGAACGGTAGATTCAACGATATATAGCTGGAGGAATAGAAAGATTGTTAAACCTAAAAACATTCGTTCAAGGATCGTCACTCCAGAGATTCATCAAGGGTTATCAGAGCGAGTAAACTCAAGTGACAATCCTTTTTTAGGTTATTGGGATACTGTACAATGGGTTAAAACCGAGTATAATACTGATGTAGAGTATCTTTAATTAAACATTTTAAGACCAAGCTTAAAGTTCCAATAAAATCGCATTACAAGAAAGATGATAAAGCGCAAGATGCTTTTTTAAAAATTACCTAACAACTTGAATTCAAGGTTATAACGCAACAAAACGTTTTAGTTTTATGATGTTACTAAGCTACAATTTTAAGTTCAATATCCATCATTTCTTTTGGTGTTTTATATCCAAGTATCTTTCTAGGTCTATTGTTTAGTTTTTCTTGAATAATTTGGAGTTGTTTTA
>NZ_JBAHZZ010000053.1:0-5001 GCF_037132785.1 Flavicella sp.
GATTGACATATGTTGCAGCATATCCATCTGCAGGTATTTGGACTGCTCCTGATTGGGCTGTAACAAATATTGACCCTGGACAGACAGAGGTGTTGACTTTGGAAGTTTTAGTGGGGGCAGATACCTCTGGACAGACATTGACAAATACAGTGAGTCATGTGCAAGATCAAGACGATTCTAATACCACTTTAGATGATCTAGAAGCTACTATAGTTGTTACCAGTGCTGATATAGGAGTTACGAAAACAGTTGACAATTCAAGTCCATTGGAATTGGCGAATATTAATTATACAATTTCAGTTTCAAATACTGGTCCTAATACAGCAACGGGAGTTAGTATTACTGATCTTTTACCTTCTGAGTTAATGTATATATCTGATAATAGTGGAGGGGCATATAATAGCGGATCCGGTTTATGGACAATTGGAACATTGGCAGATGGGCAGACCAAGGAGTTGTTGATTACCGCAAGTGTACGTATCAATACTGTTGGAATTACGATTACAAATACTACGTCTAATTTAATAGCAGATCAGGGTGATTTGAATCCATCGAATAATGTGGCGAGTGTTTCCATAGTACCCGTTCGAGAAGTCGATTTGAGCCTGACAAAAGAATTTGTTGATGGAACGGATGTGCCTTGGATAGCTAACTTAAAAATGTTTGAAATAAAAGTGACAAATGAAGGAGTCTCTATCGCTACAGGTGTTGAGGTTACTGATCTGTTGCCTTCTGGATATAGTTTTGTGGGGTATAGCTCTACAGTAGGAGCTTACAATTATGTATCAGGTATATGGGATATTGGTCAAATACTTCCGGGAACAGTTGTCGTTTTAACGATTGATGTTATTGTGCTTGGAACAGGCGATTATGAAAATTGTGCTGAGATAACAGCGATCAATGAGACGGATATAGATTCTACGCCAGGAAATGGAGATCCTACGGAAGATGATTATGCTTGTGCAGGTATTACATACGGTACAGATTTGGATTTAGGTGTTGAAAAAACAGTGTTAAATAACGAATTGACTCCCAATGTAGGGACTCAGATAACCTTTAAAATAGAACTGACAAATCACGGTTTATTGGATGCGTATTCTGTTCAATTGCGGGATATAATTCCAACGGGTTATCAATACGTGAATTATAGTGCTAGTAGTGGTGTTTATAATGAGGCTACAGGCATCTGGTCTTTGAGTTCTATTGCGAAACAAAGCACAGAAGAACTATTGGTGACTGTATTAGTAAATTCTATCGGAGATTATGAGAATTGTGTGAATATCATTGAATCTTCAAATTCAGATTCTAATGCTCTAAATGATACAAGTTGTATAACTGTTGTGCCAATTGCTATTGTCGATTTGGAATTAGATAAAAGAGTTAGTGATAATAAGCCGACCTCTGGTGATGAGATTGAATTTACAATAAGGCTGATAAATAAGGGACCAAGTCTAGCAACAGGAGTTCAAGTATTGGATAATTTACCTTCGGGATATCAATTTGTTTCTTATTACTCTACAGAAGGTAGCTTTGATGAAATCTCTGGTATTTGGGATGTAGGTATGGTTTATTTAGGTATTGAGGAGGAACTTGTAATTCGAGTAAAAGTTTTGTCAACAGGAGAGTGGGATAATACGGCAGAAGTTTATACATGTATTGAGGTAGATATAGATTCTACTCCAGGAAATAATAATCCAGATGAAGATGATCAAGATACCGTTGAGGTGGATGTAATAATTGATTTATTTATTCCAGAAGAATTTACTCCTAATGGAGACGGGATAAATGATACTTTCGAGATTGACAATTTGTCGGTATTATATCCGAATTTTAAAATAGTTATCGTAAACCGATGGGGTAATAAAGTGTTTGAGTATCAACATTCAGGAAACCCAAATACAAAACCTATTTGGTGGGATGGTTATTCCGGTGGGGCTGTTAATTTAGGTTCAGGAGATGTGCCAGTAGGTACTTATTTCTACACTATAGAATTTAATAATAATGATAGAGCACCTCAAACAGGTTGGGTGTACTTAAGAAGATAACGGTATATGAAAAAAATAAAAATTTTAGTTATAAGTTTTCTGTTGCTGAGTTCTTTAAAATGTTTGGCACAGCAAGATCCACATTATACCCAATATATGTATAATATGACGGTGATGAATCCTGCCTATGCAGGATCTAGAGGGGTATCAGTTATTAGTTTATTAGGACGTACACAATGGATTGGTGTTAGTGGAGCAGCAAGAACAGCTACTTTGTCTATTGATGCACCTGTAGGTAAGGCTGTTGGTCTTGGGTTTTCAGTGATTCATGACGAGATAGGTCCTGTAAAAGAAAATAATGTATATGGTGATTTTTCATTTACCATTTTTACAGGAGAAGAGAGTAGATTGGCATTTGGAGTCAAAGCAGGAGCTACCTTTTTAGATATCGGATTGTTAACTACAGTTACACCTGGAGACCCTTTGAATGTTCCTGTAAATCAAGTTTCCCCTATTTTTGGTACTGGGATTTATTATTATACCAACAAGTTTTATGCAGGCTTGTCTACGCCAAATTTTTTAGAAACTCGTCATATCGATGATGATAATGGAGTTGTAAGTACAGCTTCTGAAACAATGCCAATATTCTTTACCTCTGGTTATGTTTTTGATATTACAAATGAGATTAAGTTAAAACCATCTACGATGGTTAAAGCTACTTCAGGAGCACCTATTTCAGTGGATCTTTCAATGAATTTATTGGTAAAATCTGTTTTGGAATTAGGTCTGTCTTATAGAATTGATGATTCTATCTCTACTATGGTTGGCATACAGGCAACAGAGAAATTAAGAGTAGGATATGCATATGATTATTCGACCAGTAGTTTTGGAGTATATAATTCTGGTTCTCATGAGTTAATGTTGATTTATATGTTTGGTAAACGAAATATGAAAAGTCCAAGATTTTTCTAAAAAATACGATCTATGTTTAAAAAAAATATCTCTTTTTTGTTTTTAGTTTTCAGTATTGTAGGTCTTATGGCCCAGGATCAAGAATGTATTGTTAAAAACATAAATATAAATACAAAGAATCAAGATTTTGGAATGATTCAGTATTCTGATTCTTTGGTTTTGTTTTCCTCTTCAAGAAAAGACAGATCCATAAAAAACCCTAAATGGGGAGGTAATAATCAACCTTATTTAGGATTGTATACCGCTAAGTTAAGACATGATGGGACATTTGATTCTGTTGTCAAATTTTCTCACAAGATCAATACAAAATACCATGATGCAAATTTGGTTTTTAGTAAAGATGGCTCGACAGTTTATTTTTCAAGAAGTAATTATTTTAAAGGAAAATATGTGACAGATTCTATAGGACAAAACTTAATTCAACTCTACAAAGCCGTAAAAAACAGTGTTGGAGAATGGGAGGTATTACCAATGCCTTTCAATAGTCGGAACTATCAAACAGGTCACCCTTCCTTGAGTACTGATCAAACAAAATTATATTTTATTTCTGATATGCCTGGAGGTTATGGAGAAACGGATGTATATATTGTCGATATACATAAAGATGGTACTTATGGGACACCCAAAAATTTAGGACCAAATGTAAACACGAAAGGGAAAGAGATGTTTCCTTATGCGTGGAAAAATGAACTTTATTTTTCTAGTGATGGTTATGCAATTGGACTAGGAGGCCTTGATATTTATAAGGTTGATTTAGAAGATCATTTTCCTACAGAATCTGTTGTTAATTTAGGACGACCGTTAAATAGTTATAGTGATGATTTTGGTATTTCTTTTAATAAAACCAAGAATTCGGGGTATTTTTCTTCTAATCGCCCAGGAGGAAAAGGGGATGATGATATTTATACTTTTGAGCGTAGTTGCCAGCAAATAATTAAAGGAATTACTCAAGAACGGGAAACAGAGGTAGACACTACTACAAGAATAAAACGTTATACGAAAGAACAGGGTAGTATTTATATGTCTGAAATTGCAAGAGTGGTTTTGGATAGCACAACAGTTTATCTGTTTGATGATAAAAATTTAAAACTGGATAGTGTATTAACGAATGCTAAAGGAGAGTTTCAGTTTATTGTTGACTGTAGCAAGCATTATATAATTCTTGCTGAGAAGGAACATTTTGAAGCGGATGAATTAGTTTTTACAACTTTAGAAAATAATAACGAGACAATATCGGCTAATTTATATTTGACACCTCCAGATATTATCAATAATCTTGATGAATTGATGATTCGAATTAAACCTATTTATTTTAAGTTTGATAAGTCGGATGTCCGTCCAGAGTCAATTAAACACCTTCAGAAAGTCGTTAATGTAATGAAAAAACACCCTCATATAAAGGTTGATATAAAGGCACATACGGATAGTAGAGGTAAGGCGGATTATAATTTAAAGCTGTCTGATAGACGTGCAGGGGTCGTTAGAGTATGGATTATTCAAAATGGAATTAATGGAGATCGGATTACTTCTCAGGGTTATGGTGAAAGCAAATTATTGAATGAGTGTTCCGACGGGATAGAATGTACAGATGAGCAGCATCAAAAAAACAGAAGGGTTGAATTTGTAATTACAAATCCAGAAGAACATAAAATGAAAGTATTGGAAAAATAATCTTTTAAGGTTTTAATTCTTTAGGTATTCGATATGGATTACCTTAATACCAAATAAACATCAAAATGATTGATTAAACTAGTTTCTATTTCCTTTACATTTCAATATAAAATAGAACCGTAACCTTGCTATGATTATATTTTTTATTTCATTTAAATAAAAAATAACTGAATTATATGCCTAGTGTCTGTTTTATGTTTTTGTAGTACCATTCTAAGAATTGTTTTATGAAAAATGGATTCTTTGTATTGTGACCTATTAATTCTAAAACAAAATTCATCAAAATATGCTTGTATATGCCATTTACTTACATGAGTTGGTATTGCTCTTAACCAAGATTTTAGTTGCATAATAACCACATGTAACTCTTTGA
>NZ_JBAHZZ010000065.1:0-18195 GCF_037132785.1 Flavicella sp.
TTTTTAATTTGTCAAAATAATCTTTGCCATATACCCGTACATGGTCGTATTGTCCAAAATGTTTTTTTCGTTCCTCCGGTGACGTAATTGATAAATCTTCGTAAGTAGTATCTCTATCCAATTCTTGAGGAATTTGAAAAACACCAATTCCACCAGGTTTTAAAATACGGTAGAGTTCTTGCATTGCTTTTTTATCATTTTTGATATGCTCTAGTACATGATTGCAGAAGATCACGTCATAGCTGTTGTCTTTAAAGGGTAAATCACAAATATCTGCTTTTATATCTGCCAATGGAGAATATAGGTCTGTGGTAAGATAATCAAGGTTTTTTTACTTTTTGAAAAGTTTGTAAAAACATTGTTCAGGTGTAGTTTAGCCCCCAATAATTTCGGAGTGTTCTTTTCAATTTCAAACTAAACAAGATAAAACATGAAAGTAGTTTTTTTAATAAAACCCGAATTTGCATTTAAAATTTTTAATGGCTCAAAAAAATTTGAGTTTAGGAAGTCAATTTTTGAAAAATATATAAAAAGTGTATAATCTTAAAGAAAAATTAAAATAAGGATTGCTGTTTGCATTTACTTTCATGATTTAAAAGCCATTCTTTTCTCCATAATCCCCAAGCATAACCTGTTAAAGAGCCATCTGAACCAATGATTCTATGACAGGGGATTAAGATAGCTAGTAAATTTTTACCGTTTGCATTTGCAACGGCTCTAATAGCTTTTGGTTTGTTTAAAATAGTACTCTGTTCTGAATAATTCATTGTTTTACCGAAAGATATGGCTTGTAAACTTTTCCAGGATCTTCTTTGAAAATCGGTTCCTTGAGGATTTAATTTTACAGTGAATTCAGTTCTAGTACCCTTAAAATATTCTTCTAACTGAGTAACACAGTCTTGTAAGACTACAGGAATAATTTTTGTTGGTGGTGTTTTTTTATCTGTAAATGTGATGGATCTAATTCCATCTATATCTCCATTAATTTTTGCAATACCGATTGGAGTTGTTACAGTTATTTTTTCTAGTTTCATCTTTTCAAATTTTTATAAACCCTTTCTTTTTTAAATACCAAAAACATCTTTTGAATTTTGAGTCGTAATCTCAGCAATTTCTTCTGGAGTAATCCCGTAAATATCAACCAATTTATCAATTATTTGAGTTAGATAGCTGCTTTCGTTTCTTTTTCCTCGGTAGGGAGTTGGAGCTAGGTAAGGAGCATCTGTTTCGAGTACAATTTCAGAAAGTTGAATCTCATTCAGGAATTTATTGATTTTTCCATTTTTAAAAGTGACAACCCCACCAATCCCTAATTTCATATTTAAGGATACTGCTTGCTTTGCCTGTTCAAGGTTTCCTGTAAAGCAATGGAAAATCCCAAAAAGATCTTCTGCTTTTTCTTCTTCTAGAATTTCAAAAATTTCGTCAAAGGCATTTCTACAATGAATGTTAATAGGCATGTTTTTTTCTTTCGCCCATTGAATTTGGGTTCTAAAAGCATGCTTCTGTTGCTTTAGGTAAGTTTTATCCCAGTACAAGTCGATCCCAATTTCTCCAATTGCATAAAACTTCCGTTTTTCAATCCATTCTTTAACAAGAGCTAATTCATCTTCTACATTTTCTTTTACATGAGTAGGGTGTAATCCCATCATTAAAAAAATGTTTTCAGAAAATTCAGCTTCTAACTCCAACATAGATTGGGTATAGCTACTGTCAATAGCAGGAATAAAAAAACGACTGACACCACTATCAATGGCACGTTGAATTACTTCAGGTCTATCATCATCAAATTGATCGCTATATAAATGTGTGTGTGTATCTGTAATTATCATTTTTTAAGGAGAATATTTTTTATTGAGTAGTGAATTTCGTTAGAATAAAATTTACTTAACCTTTATTCTATAATATCAATGCTCATTAATATCTTTGGCAAAAATACTCTAAAATGTCAAATCTAAAAAAAACCTTATTGAAAAAAGGATACAATCAGATTCCAATAAAAATTACGAAAACAAACCATATGGTTGTAAAGGTAAAATTGAACGGAGTTAAAGGTAGGTTTATATTGGATACTGGAGCATCCAACTCTTGTGTGGGTTTTGATGATGTAGAGCTCTTTAGTCTTAAAACAAGTGACTCTAAGGTAAAGGCTGCAGGTGCAGGAGCTTTAGGAATGAAGACTTTAAAATCTATGAGAAACAAATTGAAAATGGCAGGATGGAAAACAAATAAATGTGATTTGGTTGTTTTTGATATGTCACATGTAAATCAGGCGCTAATTAAACACAATGCAAAGCCAATCAACGGAATCCTAGGAGCCGATATTTTGATCAATACAAAAGCCGTGATCGATTATAAAAAGAAATGTTTTTATTTGAAGTAAGAGGTCGTTTTGATATTTGAAAAGTCAAAACAATTAAACCTCTTTTAATAATTTCCCCTTTTGGTGTGCTAAATGTTGACTTTTAGTACTTCCAATAATTTGAGAAGAATAGATTCCAGAATGACCAGAAAATAGATAAGCAACAATACAGGCAATTCCGATAAATACACCTGATTCTATCCCAAACAATTCAATACCCATCATAGTACAGGCAATAGGAGTATTGGTAGCTCCAGAAAACACAGCTACAAATCCCATTCCTGCCAGTAAAGCCATGGGTAATGGTAAGAACAATGCTAAAGCATTTCCTAAGGTAGCGCCAATAAAAAATAAAGGAGTTACTTCTCCTCCTTTAAATCCAACAGCTATGGTAAAAGTGGTAAGTAGTATTTTTACAGCAAAATCATAAAAAGGCAAAGGGTTTACAAAGGATTCTTCTATGGTAGGAACACCCAAACCTATGTATTTGGTAGTTCCCATGATGAACACCGTTAAGGCTATAAATATACCTCCAATAAATGGACGTAAGGGTGGATATTTTATTTTGTTTGCAAAACCCTGAAAAAAAGGAATTCCCTTAGAGAATACTCTTCCAGCGAGACCAAAGAAAACACCACTTAATATGGCTACCAAAAAAGTAATGCTATCCATTTCAGGTACTAGGTCAATTATATAATGTGAGTGGTGTACACCCCAGGCCAAACAAACATAATCTGCAACTACGGCAGCAAGAAAACTAGGAACGATAGCTTCATAACGCATTCTACCAACGATAAGAACCTCTAAAGCAAAGATAGCTCCTGCCAATGGTGTTCCGAAAACAGAGGCAAAACCAGCTGAGACTCCTATTACTATAACAATCTTCCGATTCTCATTACTAAATTTAAAGATTTTAGAGATTTGATCTACTAAAGCTCCACCCATTTGGATGGCGGTTCCCTCTCGCCCTGCAGATCCGCCAAAAAGATGTGTAAGTATGGTTCCTATATATACTAACGGAGCCATTTTTAATGGGATAATATCCTTTGGGCTATGAATTTCATCAATCAGTAAATTATTGCCTTTTACAACGCTTTTTCCCCAATAGTGATACATCAATCCGATTAGCAAACCTGCAATAGGTAAAAAAGCAATAATCCATTTATTGGTTTCTCTCAAGTCTGTAACATAATACAAAGATTCAAGTAATAATGCTGATGCCGAACCTACAAAAACACCTGAGATGATTGCTATCAACAACCATTTGAAAAGATGTTCTGAAATTTTAAGATAATTAGTAAAGAGTGAATTTTTTTGAAAGAATTCCATAGGTTCTGTTTGCAACTAAAGTGCTAATATAGCGATTATCAATTTGTTTAATAGCTCTAGTCTTAAAATAGACTGGGCAGAATCAAACTTTTAAGTTAGTGTTTTTGCTGGGTTGGGGAGAAAAAAGTAGCAGATGGTGAAACTTATTATTCTTGTGTTGATATTGAATTGGTGTGTGGTATCAATAGTAAAAAGATTTTTCGTTAATTTGACGAGACAAAACATTTACTTCAAAAAATTAAATTATATATAAATGAAAAAATTACTTTTAATTCTGACATCAATACTAATGGGCTCTAATATTTTATTTGCTCAAGATAAACCCGCATATAAACTTTATAATAAAAAGGGAAGGGAGGTTAAATTCAGAAAAATGGTAAAGGATTTAGCTGATAGTGATATGATTTTTTTCGGAGAATATCATACCAACCCTATTTCTCACTGGTTGCAGATAGAATTAACAGAAGCGCTTTACGAAGTTAAAGGAGAAAAGCTTTTCCTAGGAGCAGAGATGTTCGAAAATGGAAATCAATTGGTTTTAGATGAATATTTAGCGGGTTTTTATCCTGAGAATAAAATGTTAGTAGAAATAACTCAACTATGGCAAAACTATCAAACAGATTATAAACCGTTAGTGGAGTTTGCTAAAGAGAATAAACTTCGTTTTATTGCTTCAAATATTCCTCGTCGTTATGCCTCTATGATTTATAAAGAAGGTATGGGAGCGTTTGATAAGTTGAGTCATGAAGCTAAAGCAATGATAGGACCAGTACAGGAGTTTTACGACGCAAGCGTGTATGAAGACATGAAAGACAAGATGGGCGGACATATTCCATCAACTATGGATAATATTCAAATGGCACAAGCGTCAAAAGATGCTACAATGGCAATGTTTTCTGTAAATAATTTTAATGAAGGAGATATCTATTTACACTTTGAAGGAGCGTATCACTCCAATAATTATAGAGGAATTGTATGGTGGGTAAACAAAATTAAGCCCGGTTTAAGTATCAAAACCATTACAACTCTAACAATGTCGGAGTGGGAAGAAAAAACTAAAGAAGAAAGAAAAAGTATAGCAAACTACATTATTGTTGTCGCTGATAATATGACTAAAACTAGTAGATAAATTATTTATTAGAATGTGGAAATGACATTGTTTTTTCTAGACCTTAAACTAAGTGGTAAGAGTCCTTTACAATCTGATTTTAGCTATTTTGATACAATAAAAGAAACTATTCGATTGTTTCGGAAAGCGAAATATCAACTCCAAAATAGAATTCAAAAATCTTTATTAAATTCATCTATCTACTTCTGTAAGTCTTCATTTTTAGCTTTTTAGCTAATGTTTTCTTAACGCAAAAATGCTGGTTAATTCTCACAGAAAATATGTATTTTCGCAATTCAATTGAATTCAAGGAATAATGAGTGCTAAATTTAGAGAATACAAAGGATTAAGTTTAACAAATGTAGCTGATGAGATACTAATATTTTGGAAAGAAAATGATGTTTTCCAAAAGAGTATTAGCAGTAGAGAAGGTAAAAAACCTTTTGTGTTTTTTGAAGGACCACCCTCTGCAAACGGTTTACCTGGTATTCATCACGTAATTGGCCGTACTATTAAAGATATTTTTCCTAGATATAAAACCATGAAAGGATTTAAAGTTGAGCGTAAAGCTGGCTGGGATACACATGGTTTACCGGTTGAATTAGGAGTTGAAAAAGAACTGGGAATTACCAAAGAGGATATTGGAACAAAAATTTCTATTAAAGAATACAATGATGCTTGTAGAAAAGCAGTCATGAAATATACAGATGTTTGGAATAACCTAACAGAAAGAATTGGGTACTGGGTAGACATGGAAGATCCATATGTTACTTATAAACCAAAATACATGGAAAGTGTGTGGTGGTTGCTGTCTCAGTTGTACAAAAAAAACTTGATGTACAAGGGATATACGATTCAGCCTTACTCACCTAAAGCAGGTACTGGTTTGAGTTCACACGAAATCAATCAGCCTGGTGCATATCAAGACATTACAGATACAACCATAGTTGCACAGTTTAAAGCTGTAAAAAACACATTGCCAGAAAGTTTACAAAAGATAAACGGAGATGTTCATTTTTTAGCATGGACAACAACTCCTTGGACTTTACCGTCTAATACTGCATTAACAGTAGGAGCAAAGATTGATTATGTGGCTGTAAAGTCTTTTAATCAATATACATTTGATCCTATAACAGTTATTTTAGCAAAAGCATTAGTAGGAAAACAATTTGGGAAAAAATTTACGGCAGTTGAAAACGAAACAGATTTAGCAAATTATAACAATGGAGATAAGAAAATTCCTTTTATCATAGTTGATGAATGCAAAGGATTGGACTTAGTTGGTTCTAAATTTGAACAATTGTTACCCTATGCCTTGCCATATGAAAACCCTGAAAATGCATTTAGAGTTATTTCTGGAGATTTTGTGACTACCGAAGATGGAACAGGAATTGTACATACAGCACCTACTTTTGGTGCGGATGACGCTTTGGTTGCAAAACAAGCAGTTCCAGAAGTACCGCCAATGTTGGTATTGGACGAAAATGACAATCCAATTCCTTTGGTAAACTTACAAGGTAAATTTACTTCACATGTAGGCCCTTATGCAGGAAAATATGTTAAGAACGAATATTATAACGATGGAAAAGCTCCTGAGAGATCTGTAGATGTTGAAATTGCGATTCAATTAAAAGAAGAAAACAAAGCATTTAATGTAGAAAAATACAAGCATAGTTATCCACATTGCTGGAGAACGGATAAGCCAATTTTGTATTACCCATTAGATTCTTGGTTTGTAAAAGTGACTGAGAAAAGAGATCAGATGTTTGACCTAAACGAAACCATCAACTGGAAGCCAAAATCTACAGGAGAAGGGCGTTTTGGAAATTGGTTGAAAAATGCAAACGACTGGAATTTATCTCGTTCTCGCTACTGGGGAGTTCCGTTGCCTATTTGGAGAACAGAAGATGGAACTGAAGAAATTTTAATAGGTTCTGTTGAAGAGTTAAAAGCCGAAATCCAAAAAGCTGTTACAGCTGGAGTTGAGTCTGAAGATATATTTGCTAATTTTATTGTTGGGGATATGTCTGAGGAAAATTATGATAAAATTGACTTACATAAAAACATAGTAGATCAGATTACCTTGGTGTCTCCTTCGGGAAAGCCAATGAAGCGTGAAGCTGATTTAATTGACGTTTGGTTTGATTCAGGAGCTATGCCCTATGCACAATGGCATTATCCTTTTGAAAACAAAGAATTAATTGACAACAATAAATTTTTTCCAGCAGATTTTATCGCTGAAGGAGTAGATCAAACTCGTGGATGGTTCTATACCTTGCATGCGATCAGTTCAATGGTATTTGATTCGGTTGCGTATAAAAACGTAGTTTCAAACGGACTGGTGTTGGATAAACATGGTAAAAAAATGTCGAAGCGTTTGGGCAATGGAGTAGATCCATTTGTTACGATGGATAAATTTGGTCCAGATGCTACAAGGTGGTATATGATTGCAAATGCAAATCCTTGGGATAACTTAAAATTTGATATGGATGGTATAGATGAAGTTCGAAGAAAATTCTTTGGAACTTTATACAATACCTATTCTTTCTTTTCTCTATATGCAAATCTAGATAATTTTAGTTATTCGGAAGCAGATATAGAAATTTCTGATAGACCAGAAATTGATAGGTGGGTGCTTTCTGAATTGAATACATTGGTAAAAAATGTAGATAAATTTTACGATAATTATGAACCTACAAAAGCGGCAAGAGCAATTCAAGAATTTGTAACTGAAAATTTAAGTAACTGGTATGTTCGTTTGTGTAGAAGACGCTTTTGGAAAGGGGAATACGAACAGGATAAAATTTCAGCATATCAAACCTTATATACTTGTATGATTACAGTTGCAAAACTGAGTGCTCCCATTGCTCCTTTCTTTATGGATAATTTGTATAAAGACTTGACAAATGCAGTTGATGGTAATGCAGTTGAATCTGTCCATTTAGAAGAGTTTCCTGTAGTAAACGAAGCTTGTATTGATACCTCTTTAGAACGAAAAATGAAAAAAGCACAGCAAATTTCTTCTATGGTATTGTCGTTGCGTAAAAAGGAAATGATTAAAGTAAGACAGCCTTTACAAAAAGTAATGATTCCTATCTTAGACGAAAGAGATCGTGAAGATATTTTAGCAATTCAAGATTTGATTATCTCTGAAGTAAACGTTAAAGAAATTGAATTGATTGATGATGCTTCTGGAATTCTGGTGAAAAACATCAAACCAAACTTTAAAGTTTTGGGACCAAAATACGGAAAAGAGATGCGATCTGTAGGAGAAGCGGTTAAAAAACTCACACAGGAAGATATCACAACTATTGAAAAAGAAGGTAAAATTTCTTTAGAGATAAATGGAAATTTTGTAGATTTAACATTTGATGAAGTTGAGATTTCTTCTCAGGATATAGAAGGCTGGTTGGTCGCAAATCAAGGAGGTTTAACTGTTGCTTTGGATGTTACTATAAACGATCAGCTGAGGAAAGAAGGAGTTGCACGAGAATTAATTAACCGTATTCAGAATCTTCGTAAGGATTCTGGTTTTGAAGTTACCGATAAAATACAATTGAAAATCGAATACAATGCTGTTTTAAAAGAAGCGGTATTAGAAAACGAGGATTACATAAAAAGAGAAACGTTAACTAGCTCATTAGAGTTTGCTGCATTGATTTCTGAAGGAGTAGAAATAGAGTTCGATGATATAAAAAGTAAACTTCTGATTAGTAAAAATTAATAACTATGAAAGAAAATGTAAGAGCACAATTTTGTGAGGATGATTTAAATGAATTTAAAGAAATTATTTTTAAAAAAATTGCAAGAGCACAGGAGGATTTAGATATCCTGAATGATGCATACAAAAATGACAGTAACAACGGAACAGAGGATACCTCGCCAACTTTTAAAGCCTTTGAAGAAGGTGCTGAGACCGTGGCAAAAGAGGCAAATGTTCAATTAGCTATTCGTCAAGAGAAGTTTATTCGTGACTTGAATAATGCGTTGTTGCGCATTGAAAACAAAACATACGGGGTTTGTAGAGTTACAGGAAAATTAATCCAGAAAGAGCGTCTGAGGTTGGTTCCTCACGCAACATTAAGTATGGAAGCGAAAATGAAACAATCGTAATTTTTCGTATATAAAATAGAAGAGACAACTTCTTTATTGCTAAGATAGAAAAGTTGTTTTTATGTAAAATAGTTAGCATTTTGAAGAAAGCAATTTTAATAATTATCGCAGTTTTGACCATTGATCAAATTAGTAAAATTTGGATCAAAACGAATTTTATGTTGGGAGAAGAAATTTATGTTTTCGACTGGTTTAGAATCCATTTTATTGAAAACAATGGTGCCGCTTGGGGCGTTGAACTTGGAGGAGAAATAGGGAAATTAATTTTAACTCTTTTTCGGTTGTGTGCTATTGGAGGAATTGGATATTGGCTATATACTTCAGTTAAGAAAAAGAGACATCAGCTTTTAATAATCTCTATCTCCTTAATTTTTTCTGGGGCGCTAGGGAATATTCTTGATTCTGTTTTTTACGGAGTTATTTTTGACCATTCTTATTATCAAATAGCTACACTTTTTTCACAAGAACCTTATGGTCAAGTTTTTCATGGTAAAGTGGTTGATATGCTTTATTTCCCTATGTGGGAAGGAGTGCTTCCTTCATGGATTCCAAAATTTGGAGGAAATAATTTTACTTTTTTTAATGCAATTTTTAATATCGCCGATTCTGCCATTTCTATAGGAGTTGCTATTTTAATTATTTTCGGAAACAAAATACTTCCTAAAGAGTCTTAACCTATAAGGTTATGATTTTATATCCATATTATTCAGAACATATTAATTCTGTAAACTACACAGTATATGTTCAAGCTATAGCGAATTTATAGAGTTCTGTTTAAAAAATAATCTCAAGTATTTTATCAGAAATAACATTTGGATGAATCGTTCTCATCGCATCCTCATATCCCACTAATATTTTGTTTCCATAAACCGTATAAGGGATATGAGGATATTTTTTTAAGTCAGGAATAAATGAGTTTGATGCAGATTGGTTAAAAGGAGCAAAACCCGCATATGGATGTGTACCTCCCCATAAAGTTATCGTTGGGATTCCATAAAGCGCAGAGAAATGACCGTTGCCAGAATCCATGCTCAACATACAATCTAAGTTTGAGATAAGTAATAATTCTTCTTTCAATTTTATTTTACCTGCAATACAAATAACAGTATCAAATTTTTCTGAAAATACTGTTAGTTGTTCTATTTCCTTTTGCCCTCCACCAAATAATAAAATCGAGGTATTGGAATTTTGAGAGATTTGTTGAATCACCTTTTCCATTAAATCCATAGGATATTCTTTACTCTTGTGTTGCGCAAAGGGAGCAATACCAATAAGTTTTTTTTTGGTATGGTTTAGTGTTTTGTGTAAATTATCGTTTAATGGATTTGGTTTAGAGAATGTTATTTTTGATAAATCTACAGTATAACCGAGTTTTCTAAATACATCGGCATAACGTTCGTGAGTTGTTTTTAATTGTGTAAATACTTTATTTTCTATGGAGGTCAATGCTTTTTTTTTAGCCCTTCCTTTGTCTAATGTTGCTGTTTTTGTTCCTGTGAAAAAGAGACTTAAAATTCTTGACCTCATTACGTTATGAAGATCAGCAATTTTGTCTATTTTTCGTATTTTTAATTCTTTGTAAAGCTTAAATACTCCAAAAAAACCCTTGTGTTTTCCTTTTGTGTCCGCAGTATGAAAATCTATATTTGGAATATCCTCAAAAAGTGGTTTTAAAAATGCTCTTGATAACATGGTTATTTTTACATTCGGATTTTGATCTAAAAATGCTTTGATAACAACCGCTGTCATCGCAACATCTCCCATTGCTGAAAGACGGATGACTAAAATGTTTTTTTTATTTTCCATTTGTATGATTTTCATCGGTAAATGTACGTTTTTTAGAAACAAACTAATTTGTCATTCCATTAGTACAAACAAAAAAAATAGGCATCTTTGTATTATAAAAAAGTAAAAAATGAACGTACGATTACTCGCTTTGTTAGCGGCTTTTTCAACAGCTGTTATTTATGGTGCATCCTATACGATAGCAAAAGATTTGATGCCTGTTTTTATCAAACCTCATGCGCTCATATTTTTTAGAGTAATTGGTACTGCAATTTTATTTTGGTTAGTTAGTTTTTTTATTAAACGCGAAAAAATTGAACGTCGTGATTACGGAAGAATTGTTATTTGTGCCTTACTGGGAACCAGTGTAAATATGTTGTTTTTTTACAAAGGATTAAATACGGCACTTCCAATTATAGCTTCTGCAATTGGCGTGGCTACACCTTTGATGGTGTTTGTGTTTTCTTTGATTTTTTTAAAAGAAAAAATAGTGAAAACCAGAATTTTGGGATTGATTATTGGGTTGATTGGTGCTTTTGTATTGATTACTTATAAGCAAGATTTAGAAGGCGATTCTGGGGCTATAATAGGTAATTTTTACGTTTTTTTAAATGCTTCATTTTATGGGTTATATTTAGTTATTGTAAAAACGTTACTCGTAAAGTACAACCCTATTCATCTAGTTAAATGGATGTATACTTTGAGTATTTTTATAGTATTGCCGTTTTCTTATAAAGAAATACTGCTTGTAGACTGGATAGCTATGCCAAGACCAATTTATTTTGAATTATTGTTTATCATAGTTTTTACCACGTTTATCAACTATTTATTTAATTTATTTGCCTTGACAAAACTGAAACCAACTACGGTTAGTGTATTTGTGTATTTGCATCCAGTTTTTGCTTCTGCCTATGCCCTTTTAGTAGGAAGTGATTCGCTGTCAGTAGTTAAAGTTTCAATAACCTTGATTATTTTTATAGGGGTGTATTTGGTAACAAAGCCTGTGAAAACAACTACTGTAGTTAAGTGATGTTCTCAGGTTTACTAAAGAATTACTTATTTTAACTTAAGGGAGAATCTAGTTTAAAAACAGTAAATTTGCCTAATTTTTAGATTCAATCAATGATACAATCCATGACTGGTTATGGGAAAGCAGTGTTGCAATTACCTACCAAAAAAATTACAATAGAAGTAAAATCTCTTAACAGTAAAAACTTAGACTTAAATACAAGAATGCCCTCATATTATAGAGAGAAGGAATTGGGTATTAGAAAGCTGTTAGCATCTAGTTTGGTGAGAGGGAAAGTAGATTTTTCTATTTATGTTGAGATAACGGGAGAAGAGACTCAAACTGTTATAAATCAGCAAGTCATTGGAGGGTATATAAAAGAGTTAAAGGAACTTTCTGAAGGTGATGAAATTCATTTTTTGGAAATAGCTATGCGATTACCAGATGCTTTACAAACTATTCGTGAAGAAATTGACGAATCAGAATGGGAGAAAATTAGTATTGGAATAGATACGGCAATTCAAGAAATTGTTCAATATAGAAAAGACGAAGCACATTCTTTAGAAGCCGATTTTAGAGAGCGTATTCAAAATATTCAAGGATTCCTTGTTGAAATTGAAAAATTAGATAAAGAAAGATTGAATCATGTAAAAGATCGTTTGAGAAAGGCGATTGATGAATTAAAAATTACGATTGACGAAAATCGATTTGAACAAGAATTGATTTATTATCTTGAAAAATTAGATATCAATGAGGAAAAAGTTCGTTTAGCAAATCACTTGGATTATTTCTTAGAAGAGTTGAATAATGAAAAATCAGATGGTAAAAAATTAGGTTTTATTGTTCAAGAAATTGGTAGAGAAATAAATACAACAGGTTCTAAATCTAATTATGCTACGATGCAACAAGTGGTGGTGCAGATGAAGAACGAATTAGAAAAAATAAAAGAACAAGTCTTGAATATTTTATAATTCAAAGACTTTTAAGATTGTATATCATGGCAAAAGGAAAATTAATTGTTTTTTCAGCTCCTTCGGGCTCCGGAAAAACTACAATTGTTAGGTATTTGTTAAGTGAAGAAGCATTGGATTTAGAATTTTCTATCTCCGCCACTTCAAGACAAGCAAGAGGAAAAGAAGAACATGGAAAAGATTATTATTTTTTAAGTCTAGAGGATTTCAAAACAAAGGCTGATGGAGATGCTTTTTTAGAATGGGAAGAGGTATATACCAACAACTTTTATGGAACTTTAAAATCTGAGTTGGAGCGTATATGGAGCATCGGAAAACACGTTGTTTTCGATATTGATGTAATAGGAGGCTTAAATATAAAAAAACAATTTCCAGAGGAAACTCTGGCTATTTTTGTACAACCTCCTTCTATTAAAGAAATGGAAAAACGTTTGAGAATACGACAGACAGATAGTGAAGATAAAATTATTGAGCGTGTAGCAAAAGCAGAAGAAGAAATTGGATATGCCAAGAATTTTGATGTGATTTTAATAAATGATGAATTAGAGTTAGCAAAAAAAGAAGCGTTTAATCTTGTGAATAATTTTATTCAAAATTAATTGACTATGAATATAGGACTGTATTTTGGAACCTTTAACCCTATACATGTGGGGCATTTGATTATTGCAAACCACATGGTTGAGAATTCTGATTTGGATGAAGTTTGGATGGTTGTTACCCCCCATAATCCTTTTAAAAAGAAAGCAACGTTGTTAGATAATTATCAACGGTTAGAAATGGTGTATCAGGCTACGGAAGATTATCCAAAGATCAAACCTACAGATATTGAATTTCAATTATCTAAACCTTCTTATACTATTCATACTCTAGCTCATGTGCAAGAGAAATATCCTAATCACCAATTTAGTTTGATTATGGGAGAAGATAATTTACAAAACCTTCACAAGTGGAAAAACCATGAAGAGATTATAAATAATCATAATATTTATGTGTATCCTAGGATTTTTGAAAACAGAAAAGAATTGACTTTCTCTCAAAAATTTATTTATAAAATTTATGCACCTATCGTAGAAATATCTTCAACTCATATTAGAAAATCTATTCTCGAAGGAAAAAACGTAAAACCTCTTATGCCTCTAAAAGTATGGGAGTATGTAGATAAAATGAATTTTTATAAATAACAAATTTTCTATATCATACTTAATTATATTTGTATTATTAAATGAAAAAAAAAAAGAACAAATTAAAATCTAAATTAACGAAGAAGTTTAGGTTGGTGGTGCTAAATGAATCTTCTTTTGAAGAAAGGTTTTCATTTAAATTAACACGTTTAAATGTCTTTGTTTTTGGAAGTATATTTAGTATTTTTTTGATTGTTATTACTCTGTTTCTCATTGCGTTTACTCCATTAAAGGAATATATACCGGGATACTCTTCAAGCAAGTTAAAAAAGCAAGCTAGTTTTTTGTTTTATAAACTTGATTCTTTACAATCCGAAGTAATAACACTTACAAAATTTACTGAAGCTATTCGTCCTATTCTAATTGGAAAAGACACGATAATTGATATTTCTCTTCCTTATAAAAACGTTGAAATTGACGAAATTTTCGCTTTAAAATTCCCGGTTAGAACTGATTCTATTACCTCTTTGATTGCGGAAATTCGCAGTAAAATGGACAGTACTTATAAAGCTTATTATAAAAATGAGATTGATTTGTTGCAGTTAAAATATCAAAGCTCGAAAGTTTCTTTACAAGATTTACAAAAAAATGATTTGAATCAATTGAAGGAGGAATTTGTTTCTACAATTGAAAGACAAGAAGATTCTCTTCAAAAATTGAATTTGAATTTACTTTCTTACCATAGAGAAATTTCAGCATTAAAAAAACAAATAACCTTAAAAGAACTAGAGTCGAAGAACAATATGCAATCGTTATCTATAGAAAAGAAAACAATTATTGCTCTTCAAGATAAAAACACTAAAAACACAAGGAAAGAAATTCGTGAGTTGTTGAAGAAAGAGTATGCGGAAAACGAGATAAATTTAACAACGATGCATCAAAAGGAAGTGATATCCCTGAATGCATCTTTATTTCTTAAAGAGGTAATTATTGATAGTTTAACCTTTCAGGTTTTATCACAAAAAAAAATCGGAGAATTGGCGAATGAAATACCATTTGCAGAAGTTTCTAAGCATTCTGAACAATTAATGATGAGATCTTCTAAAGATTCTATTTTCAGAGAAGCTGTTGAAAGAGAAGATCGTTTTGGTTTGTTTGATTTTGAAACGAGTTATTCTGATGATGTGGTATTTTATGCTCCTGTAAAAGGGATTGTAACAGATGGATATAGTGTAAAAGACAAACATTTTGCTGTGGATATTGCGGTAGCGAAAGGCACAGGGGTAAAAGCTATAGCTAGTGGCACTATCATTTTTGCAGAATGGTCGGTTGAAACAGGTTATGTAGTGATTATAGAACATGCAAATAAATATTTATCTGTTTATAAGCATAATGAAATATTGTATAGAAATCAAGGAGATCTAGTAAAATCAGGTGAAGTGATTTCTATGGCAGGTTCGAGTGGAGAATATAGTACAGGACCGCATTTACATTTTGAAATGTGGTATCAAGGTTATTCTGTTAACCCAATAAATTTTATAAATTTCGAATAAATGAGTATAAAATCAGCATTTGCAATACTATTTGCAAAATTCATCCAGAAAAGTGTATATAAATGGGCTAAGAAGCCTATAGATACACAAGAGAAAGTATTTCAAAATTTAATTTCAGAAGCAAAACATACGGCCTTCGGAAAGGATCATAATTTTGAAAACATCAAAACCTATAAAGATTATAAAGCAAACGTACCTGTTGTAGATTATGAAGGATTACGGCCTTATGTCGATAGAGTTGTAGAAGGTGAAAGAGATGTGTTATGGAAGGGAAAACCTTTATATTTTGCTAAAACCTCTGGGACAACCTCTGGAGCAAAATATATTCCCATTACTAAGGAATCGATGCCTACACATATAGAAGGGGCTCGAAATGCTTTGTTACATTATATTGCGCAAAAGAATGATGCTTCATTTGTAGATGGGAAAATGATATTTTTACAAGGCAGTCCTGTTTTGGAAGATAAAAATGGCGTAAGTCTAGGTAGGTTAAGTGGTATCGCAGCACATTTTGTACCTAAATATTTACAAAAAAACAGATTGCCAAGTTGGAAAACTAACTGTATTGAAGATTGGGATACCAAAGTAAATGCTATTGTTGATGAAACAGTAGATGAAGATATGAGGGTAATCAGCGGGATTCCTTCTTGGGTACAAATGTATTTTGAAAAACTACATGAAAGAACTGGTAAGACTGTATCTGAACTGTTCCCTAATTTTAATTTTTTTATTTATGGAGGAGTAAATTTCGAACCCTATAAAAATAAATTCGAAGCGTTGATTGGAAAAAAGATCGATTATATAGAATTGTATCCAGCCTCGGAGGGTTTTATTGCCTATCAAGATAGTCAAGTTCATAAAGGAATGCTGTTGCAATTGAATAGTGGAATGTTCTATGAGTTTATTCCTGCATCTGAATTTTTTAATGAAAATCCTAGTCGTATTTCAATTGAGGATGTTGAGTTAGGTGTAAACTACGTGCTAATTATTAGTAGTACGGCTGGATTGTGGGGCTATAATATTGGTGACACGATAGAGTTTACAACTTTAGAACCTTATAGGATAAGTGTTACAGGTCGAGTTAAACATTTTATTTCTGCCTTTGGAGAACATGTTATAGGAAAAGAAGTTGAGCAAGCATTAAAAGATGTTCTGGAGGGGACTGAGGTGAATATTAGTGAGTTTACGGTTGCTCCACAAGTGGAGCCAAAAGAAGGTTTACCTTATCACCAATGGTTTATTGAGTTCGAAACTGAGCCTAAAGACTTACAGACGTTTTCTGATGAAATTGATGCTTCGATGCAAGCTCAAAATATATATTATTTAGATTTAATTGAAGGGAAAATCCTAAAACCTTTAGTTATTAGCAAAGTGAAAAAAGGTGGTTTTCATGAGTATATGAAATCTATTGGTAAGTTTGGTGGACAGAATAAAATTCCTCAACTATCAGATAACAGAAAAATTGCAGATGTTTTAGAAAGTTTTGTTTAAATTAAAAAATGAGAATGAAGGTAATTGCGACAAATTTAGGAGAACGTAAACAAGTGAATTGGAAAGGGACAATTTTAGATACGGGAATCTTTAAAAAGCCTGTTGATTTTATTGTATTGGGAAAAGAAGATGTAGAAAAAGATGCTGTCATAGGTAGAAGATATCATGGAGGGCCTGAGAATGCTTTATATACCTATAGTACTGATTATTATCCTTATTGGAAAGAATTATATCCTAATTTAGATTGGTGTTTTGAGATGTTTGGTGAAAATCTATCAATTGAAGGAATGGATGAGACTTCCATTCATGTAGGGTCTTCTTATAAAGTTGGAGAGGAAATTATTGAGGTTACCAAGCCAAGGGAGCCTTGTGTAAAGTTAGGTATGCGCTTTAACAATGCGAAAATGATAAAAAAGTTTTGGCAGAATCATAAAACAGGAATGTATTTTAAGGTTTTACAAATAGGCAAGGTAAAAGCTGGTGATGAGTTGATTTTGATTGAAGAAAAAAAAGAAAATAAAACGATTGCTCAGGTATACGAATCCTTAAAATAAAAAAGAAAATTTGGAGAGATGACACATAATATAAAGTTAAATTGGAAGGGTAAAATGCACTTTGAGTCAGAAGGACCTGGAGGAAAAGTATTGATCGATGGTGTTGAAAAATTTGGAGGAGAAGGGAAGGGTATTCGTCCAAAAGCGATGATGTTATCTGCCTTGGCTGGTTGTGCTGGAATGGACATTTCGTTTTTGTTAAAGAAAATGAGGGCAGAGGTTGCAGGTTTTTCTATTGATGTATCTGGTGAACTAACAGATGTTGATCCTAAGTTTTATAAAAAAGTACATGTGACTTTTAAGTTTTACGGATCAGATTTTGCTACGGTAAAAATTGAAAAGGCCGTTAAATTATCTGTGGAGAAGTATTGTGGAGTTATGGAAATGTTTCGTCAATTTGCTGAAGTAACAGTATCTACAGAATATATAGATCAATAAAACATTTCCGTTTGTTCATCAAAATTGAAATTCAATATTTTTTTACTGAGTTATACGGCAGTTTGTCTAAAAACCTCCGTTTAATTATTTAAATTTACGAAAAAAACGGATTAATCTTGAGGAGTTGTAATTCAGTATGTTTTTTATTTAAAGAGATTAAGACCGTTGCATAATGATCTCTTTGATTTCAATTTTGACTTTTTAATCTAAAATTTATGTTTTAAGACCGTTGCATAATGCTCTTTTCATTTTTAGATTTCAATTTTTACTTTTTAAATCTAAAATTTATATTTTTTTTTCTTATTTTCATTGTTTATGTTAGTTATGGATCTATTTTTTGGTTCATTTTCCTTTAGTTTTT
>NZ_JBAHZZ010000070.1:0-22902 GCF_037132785.1 Flavicella sp.
AAAAACTAAAGGAAAATGAACCAAAAAATAGATCCATAACTAACATAAACAATGAAAATAAGAAAAAAAAATATAAATTTTAGATTTAAAAAGTCAAAATTGAAATCTAAAAATGAAAAGAGCATTATGCAACGGTCTTAAACTGCTTATAATCAAGTAATAAAAGCACCTTTTAGAGGGTATATATTTTTTGTTTTTCAACTAAAAGGAAAGGTTATTTACCTCAGTAGAGGTATTATTTAATCTTGGGAAATTAGAAATATAGCACTCGTTTTAATTCAGGTAATAAATGAGGTTAAATTAATCGTATGTGTCCTTACTTTAATAAGTTTGGGAATTGTTAGGTAGCGAAAGTATCTATTCCTGAATTAAAAAAACTTGTTGGAGAAAATCAAGAATGCGAATACGGCGTGAGCAGGAAAATGCTGTTTTTATTCGATGTTTAATTATACAACCCCGTATTCCCCAATTCTAAAAGAGGCATTAACTTGTTAACTAATTCAGGATTTTCTTGTGCGATGTTTTTAGTTTCTAAAGAATCATTTAAATGATCATAAAGTTCAATAGTTGGTTGTTGTTTTCTAAAGTATTTTGTAAGCCGATATCTTGATGTTCTTAAAGAAATACCATCTCTAAAATAACTATATGCCACTTTTTTTGTTTCATACTTATTAATTAATGGAATCAGACTACTTCCGTCTAATTGATAAGGAGCTTTAATATTACTAAGTTCTAATATTGTAGGATAAATATCTACAGTTTCTACAATCGTTTTATTCACGTTTTTTGAAGGTTTTTTACCCGGTATTTTAATGATCAGAGCGCTGTTTAGTGCATTTTCAAAAAGTGTATGTTTTCCCCAAACTTGTTGATCGCCTAAATGCCAACCATGATCTCCCCAAACAATTATAACGGTATTATTTTCTAAACCAAGATTTCGAACTTCTTCGATTAAGACCCCAACTTGTGCATCAATATAACTAACCGCTGCGTAATAAGCGTGTGTGATTTTTCTTGCATAATCATTAGAAACGGGTTGATTCAGTCCAGCCATTTCTTCTCCTAATTGGTAACCATTAAATTCACCACTATTGTGTAAACTACTCAATGAGATGTTTTGTGGGATTTTAGAATTGTCTGAAATTGGAATTTCTTCTCTTTTGTATAGGTTCCAATATTTTTTAGGAGCATTAAAAGGTAAATGAGGTTTAAAAAACCCGACTCCAAGAAAAAAAGGTTGTGATTTATTTTTGAGATCTTTAAGTTTAGAAACTGCTAATTTGGTTGTCAATCCATCTGGGTAGCCGTCATCATCAACATTTCCAGCTTCATATGGCTTCACCTGTCTTTTCATGCTTTGACGATTCTCGCCATCTGCATAGGCGAAGAAAGAGTTCCATCCAGTTTCCCACTTTCCAGCGTCAAAATGAAGTTCGTCCCAACTATATGGTAATTCTCTTTTGTTTGAAGGTTGTTCTTCATATCCATACACCAATCCATCAGCAGAATGACTAATTTTCCCAATACCTACGGTGTAATATCCATTTCGTTTTAAATGATGAATAAAAGATTCAGGTATTATACCTTCTGGTTTTGTTGATGTTTCTGTCACTATAACACTGTTTTTAAGCTGTGCTTTGGTTCTTGGTCTCAACCCTGTTAATAAACTATGTCTTGATGCACCACAAGTTGGTACTTGAACAAAATGATTGCTAAAAGCAGTACCTTCTGATGCCAGTTGATCTAAATTTGGAGTTTTGATGATTTTATTCCCATAAACCCCTAATTCAGTTCTAAGATCATCGATTGAAATGAATAATATGTTTGGTGCTTTTTGTTCAGAAGATTTTTCGCATGAAAAAAAAACGAAACTAATAAACGTTATAAAAAGTATATTTTTTATTGCTAATACCATCTTAAAAAATATTTTTATATGATTGATTCAGGGTTTTCAATGTTAAATTGTAATTCGTGGTGTTCGTTATATTTTGCATTTTCCTTAGTAAGAATATCAATAGGGGAATATATTTTCTTAATGGGATCTTTCTTTTTTACCAAATAATCAGTCATTAAATGAATAGAGTCGTAACCTTGATTAAAGGGTTTTTGAGAAATTAAAAAAGAAATTTTATCCTCTTCAAGGCATTTAATGTTTTGTGGTGTGTTGTCAAAACCAACCAATTGAATTTTCTCAAGAGCTTCTTGTTCTATGCAATTTGCAATTAAGGAAATTCTACTAGAAGGAACAAATATCCCCTTTATTTTAGCATTTTCATTTAAAAATGAATTTAATTTAAGTCCAGCTTTCTTTGTGTTTTTAAGGCTGTCCAATTGTAATTCAAAAGATTCTAATTGGATTTTATTTTTGACAAAATAATCATTGAAACCTTCGATTCTTTTAGAAATAGCATGGTAATTATTAATATTTAATCTTGTTTTGACACTTAATATAGAAGGCTGACTTCCCGAACTAAGGTGTATTAATTTGGCGGCAACATATCCACCCATATATGAATTTTGGCCGATAAAAGAAATATTGTTAAATCCATCTAGATCAATATTAAAGAACATATACGGAATATTCATAACTTCTAATTGTCGAACAATTTTTTTCGTTTCATTTATAAAAGTAGGAACAATCATAACCGCAGTTGGGTTAGATGTCATTAGATTGTTAAATTCATTTAAATAGGAACTAGAGTCAAATTGATCAAAAGTGAAATTTTTCACATCAATACCATAGGTTTTTACCTCATCACTCGCTTTTAATATTCCCATTAAAGGCGATTTCCAAAATAAATTATCTTTGTCATATTTAGGAATAAGAGTAGACAATTTATATTTATTTTTCATCGCTAGTGCTCTAGCAATCGGATTCGTTTTAAAGTTATATTTTTTTATAATAGATTTAACTAATTCCTTCGTTTTTTTTGAAATACCTCCTCTATCGTGAAGAACTCTGTCAACAGTTCCTTCAGAAACATTTGCTTCTTTTGCAATATCTTTTATTGTAATCATTTAATTAAAAATAATGTTAATTCCCTTTCTGCTCTTATTTAGCTAGCACTAATGCAAACTTAATGGATTAAATTTTGTTTTTATTAAATAATGCGTGATATCTTGTGAAATTAATAATAATTATTATATTTGCGTGGTCGCACACGTAAAAATACTTTTGACATGTGTGTTCTCGAAATGAATTTTTCTGAAAGCAAAAAAAGGAATTAAAAATTATGAGTAAAGTTGTGGTATTAACAGGGGCCGGCGGAGTATTGTGTAGCACTTTAGCGAAAGCATTGGCGAGAGAAGGTTATAAAGTTGCAGTTTTAGATTTAAGATTAGAATCTGCATTAAAAGTTGCAGATGAAATTAATGCTGAAGGTGGAATTTCTATAGGGGTTTATGCTAATGTTTTGGAAAAAGATTCTCTGATTCAAGCAAAAAAGGAAGTGAATGATCGATTTGGTTCTTGTGATATTTTAATAAATGGAGCTGGAGGGAATCATCCTTTAGGAACAACTTCTAATCCACATTTGGTAGAGGAAGATCTTACCAATAAGACAGATGGGTTTAAGACGTTTTTTGATTTAGATCCAGAGGGAATTAAATTTACTTTTGATTTAAACTTCATAGGGACATTGCTCCCAACGCAAGTATTTGCAAAAGACATGGTCGGTAAAAAAGGATGTAGTATTTTGAATATTTCTTCTATGAATGCTTTTACACCATTGACAAAAATACCTGCCTATAGTGGTGCAAAAGCTGCGGTTTCTAATTTTACGCAATGGTTGGCTGTTCACTTTTCAAAGGTCGGAATTCGGGTGAATGCCTTAGCTCCAGGATTTTTTCTTACAGATCAAAACAGAACATTGTTAACAACAGAAAATGGTGATTTGACTCAGAGAGGAAATACAATTATAGAACAAACTCCGATGGGGAAATTTGGAGAACCTGAAGATTTAATTGGAACAACATTATGGTTGTGTAGCGAAGGATCTAGTTTTGTAACAGGAATTGTCGTTCCGATTGATGGTGGTTTTAGCGCATTTAGTGGTGTTTAATAAATTATAAAAAGATGAGTGTAAGTTTAGAGAAAACTTGGAGATGGTACGGACCAAACGACCCTGTGTCTCTTTTGGATATAAAGCAAGCTGGGGCAACAGGAGTTGTTTCTGCATTACATCAAGTGCCCAATGGAGAGGTATGGACAGTTGAAGCAATTAAAGAACGAAAAAAAAACATAGAGAACGTTGGGTTAACTTGGTCTGTGGTTGAAAGTGTTCCGATTCATGAGGATATAAAAACGCAGTCAGGGAATTTTCAAACGTATATTAAAAATTATTCACAAACAATATTAAATTTAGGTGTTTGTGGAATAGATACAGTGTGTTATAATTTTATGCCTGTTCTTGATTGGACAAGAACTAGTTTGAATTATGAAGTAGAGGATGGCTCTAGAGCCTTGCGTTTTGACGCTACTGCATTTACTGTATTTGAAGTGTTTTTGTTGAAAAGACCGAATAGTAAAGAAAGTTATACAGACAGGCAATTGGCAGACGCAAAAACGATGTTTGAAAATATGAGTGAGGACGACAAGAATTTGCTTATAAAAAACATTATTGCTGGCTTACCTGGTGCAGAAGAAGGGTATACCTTAGAGGAATTTAATGCTATTTTAGCTACTTACAATATTGTTGGTACTAAAGAGTTAAAAGAACATTTGTTCTACTTTTTAAGTCAAATTATTCCAGCAGCAGAAAAAGCAGGCGTTTTAATGTGTATACATCCTGATGATCCTCCTTTTCCTATTTTAGGATTACCTAGAGTAGTTAGTACCGAGCAAGATATTAACGAATTATACGAGGCTGTTGATAGTCCAAATAACGGTTTGACTTTTTGTACGGGTTCGTTCGGAGTTCGTGCAGATAATGATTTACCTGGAATGGTAGAAAGATTAGGAAGCCGTATCCATTTTATTCATTTAAGAAGCACTCAGAGAGATGAGCTAGGGAACTTTCATGAAGCAAATCATCTAGAGGGAGATGTTGATATGTTTGGAGTTATGAAAGCATTAGTTATCGAACAAAGAAAGAGGATTAAGGCAGGAAGAAAAGATGTAAGAATGCCGATGCGTCCAGATCATGGTCATCAAATGTTGGATGATTTACATAAGAAAACCAACCCTGGTTATTCTGGAATAGGAAGATTAAGAGGGTTAGCAGAATTGAGAGGGTTGGAATTGGGAATTTCTAAAAGTTTATAATGAATAAAAAAATAAAATCAAAAGGATTTATAACAGATAATTTTTTATTAAATTCTGAACAGGCAAATATATTGTATCACCAATATGCGAAAAATATGCCAATAATAGATTATCATAACCATTTGTCGCCTAAGCAAATTGCAGAAGATAAACCTGTCGCAAATATCACCGATGCTTGGTTAAACGGCGATCATTATAAGTGGCGTGGAATGAGAGCCAACGGTATTGAAGAAAAATATATTACGGGTAAAGATTCATCAAAAGAAGAAAAATTCAATAAATGGGCAGAGACCGTTCCTTATACCTTAAGAAACCCTTTGTTTCACTGGACACAATTAGAACTCAAACGATATTTTGATATTGATGAAGTTTTACAGTCAAGTACAGCCACAAAAATATATGAAAAGGCAAATAAAGTTTTAGAAACAAAAACACCTTCTCAATTGTTAGAAGACATGAATGTAGAAGTTATTTGTACTACAGATGACCCCGTAGATTCATTAGAATATCATCAGGCAATAGCAAAGAAAAATATATTTACAAAAGTATTGCCAACTTTTAGACCCGATGTTTTAGTCTTGATAGAAAATGAGTCGTATCTAAGTTATTTAAAGAAACTGGAACGTTCTACTGAGGTCTCAATTAATAATTTAGAAAGTCTACTTACGGCAATTCAGAGTAGAATAGATTTTTTTGACCAAAACGGATGTCGCATTTCTGACTATGGTTTGAGTCAAATTTACGCTTTTGATTTTACTGACAAAGAGGCTAATATTGTATTGAAAAAACGATTGGATGGTGAAGAAATTTCAAGTACTGAAGCAAATTTATTTGCATCGTGTATTTTATATAATTTATGTAAAATGTATCATGCCAAAGACTGGACACAACAATTTCATTTAGGAGCAATACGTGATAATAATGATCGCTTAAACGAACAAGTGGGTGCCGATGCTGGATGCGATTCTATAGGTGATTTCAATCAAGCAGAGTTCATGTCTAAACTGTTTAATCGATTAGATTCAGAAAACAGTTTAAGCAAAACAATTTGTTATAACTTAAACCCTGCATATAATGAAGTATTTGCAACTATGATGGGTAATTATAGTGAAGGAGGAGTTCCTGGCAAAATGCAGTTTGGATCTGGATGGTGGTTTTTAGATCAAAAAGACGGTATGGAAAAACAAATGAATATCTTGTCTAATATGGGACTTTTAAGTCGTTTTGTTGGAATGCTTACCGATAGTCGTAGTTTTTTATCATTTCCTAGACATGAATATTTTAGAAGGATTTTGTGTGATTTGATGGCGGAAGATTTAAACAAAGGATTGATTCCAAATGATCTTCCATTTATAGGGAAAATAATTCAAGATATTTGTTATAATAACGCAGTGGCTTATTTTAAATTTAAATAAAATATAGATTTGAAAAAGCTAAATACAATCGATTGTATTTAGCTATATTTGTGAGTAATACAATAAGTGTAATGTATAAAACAAATAATTTTGGATTTAAAACAATTTAAGAAATGAGAAGTAAAATAATATTGATGTTGCTCGTAATCGCAGGGTTGAGTTCTTGCAAGAAAAATGAGGAATCTAAAATGCTTTATTTGGCTCATGGTTTGCCTCAGACACACCCTGTTCATAAAGGAATATTAGAGTTTCAAAAAGTTTTAGAAGAAAAGTCTAAGGGGGCTTTGAAGATTAAAATATTTCCAGATGCTCAATTAGGTTCTGAAAGAGAAGTGTTGGAATTGCTACAAATAGGAAGTGTAGCCGCTACAAAAGTGAGTGCATCAACTTTGTCAAACTTTGTTCCAGAATACCATCTATTGGGTATTCCTTATTTATTTAGAAACAAGGAGCATAAGTTTAGAGTATTAGAAGGCTCAATTGGCAAATCAATTTTAGAAAAGGGTAGTAAGTTTTGGTTACGGGGGCTTTGTTATTATGATGCGGGAAGTCGAAGTTTTTATACAAGCAATAAAGCAATTAGAACTCCAGATGATTTGAAAGGGCTTAAAATTAGAGTAATGAACAATCAAATGTCTATTAATATGGTGAATTCTATGGGAGGGTCTGCAACTCCATTGGCTTATGGGGAGTTATATACTGCAATTCAGCAAGGAGTTGTAGATGGAGCAGAAAACAATCCACCTTCATTTGTATCTTCAAATCATTTTGAGATTAGTAAATATTATACTTTAGATCAACATTCATCAGTGCCAGATGTACTTTTAATTGGCACGAAATTTTGGGAGAAATTATCTGAAGAAGAAAAAATATGGGTTCAAGAGGCTGCAGATGCATCTTCTCAGGCACAAAAAGTATATTGGAGTGACTCTGTAGAAGAATCAATGAAAGTAGCAAAAGAGCATGGGGTCGAAATTATTATTCCTGATAAATCATTATTTGCTGAAAAATCAAAATCTGTCGTAGAAGACTTTATCAAAAAATATCCTGAAATGGCATCTATTGTTAATCAAATTAAAAATCAATAGTTATGAATAGACCTGAACTTATTTTTAATAAAATAAATAAATTACTTGAGTGGTTCATGATTACAATTTTCGCACTTTTAGTGTTAGATGTGTTGTTTCAAGTTTTTTCGAGATATATTTTAGGATCCTCTTTTGCTTGGACAGAAGAATTTGCTCGATATTCATTGATTTGGATGACAATATTAGGAGCGGCCTATCTTAACGGCAAGAGAGAACATTTGTCTATGGACTTTTTATATGAAAAATTTTCTATGGCAAATAAAAAAAGAGCATCGATATTGATAGAAATCTTTATCTTTCTTTTTGCACTAATCGTTATGTTTATTGGAGGAGGGAATTTGGTCTATACTACTTTACATCTTGAACAACTCTCGGGTACACTCCGAATTCCTTTGGGTTATGTGTATTCAATTATGCCTATTAGCGGATTCTTAATCATGAGTTTTTCGGTATATCATATTACAAATATTTATACTAACAAAATCAATAATTAATTATGAGTATAGAAGTTATAAGTATTATCGTTTTGTTTGTAAGTTTTTTTATTCTTTTATTGATTAAAGTACCCGTTGCTTATAGTATTGGGATAGCTACAACACTAAGTTTATTATTGAATATTGATAGAATGCCTGGGATAACAACCATTGCTCAACGTATGACTACAGGAATTGATAGTTTTGCCTTGTTGGCAATCCCATTTTTTATTCTGGCTGGAGAAATTATGAAAAGAGGTGGAATTGCGAATCGTCTCATCAATTTCGCAAAATCCTTGGTAGCCAGTTTACCAGGAGGTTTGGCTTATGTAAATGTTTTAGCATCTATGCTTTTTGGCGCAATTTCTGGATCGGCTCTAGCAGCAGCATCTGCAATTGGTTCTATTATGACAGATCGTATGGAAGATGAAGGTTATCCAAGATCATTTAGCGCCGCAGTAAATATTACTTCTTCAACAACAGGATTATTGATTCCGCCAAGTAACATCCTAATAGTTTATGCCCTTGCAAGTGGTGGTACAGCATCTGTAGCAGCCTTATTTATTGCGGGTTATTTACCTGGGTTATTGGTTGGGTTTGCTATTATGGGATATATTGCTTTTATAGCCATTAACAGGGGTTATGCTAAAGGTAAAAGAGCTACAATGTTTGAGATTTGGACATATTTCAGAAAAGCCTTTTTTAGTCTTATGTTATTAGTCATTGTTGTAGGTGGTATTGTTGCTGGAATGTTTACAGCTACAGAAGCATCTGTGATTGCGGTATTATACGCTGGTGTTTTGGCCCTAGTTTACGGAGATATGAAAATAAAGGATTTTTCTGGAGTTTTGTTGTCAAGTGCAAAAACTACCGCGGTAGTTATGTTTTTAATTTGCACCTCTATGGCAATGTCTTGGTTATTTTCATTTGAAGGAATTCCAGAGATGATAAGTACATTTTTGTTAGATCAATTGAGTAATAAATTTCTAATTTTCTTAGCAATTAATATAATTTTGTTAATCGTAGGAACATTTATGGATATGACTCCTGCAGTACTTATATTTACACCTATTTTCCTTCCAGTAGTTACTACTTTAGGAATGGATCCAGTTCACTTCGGAATTGTTATCGTATTGAATTTATGTATTGGAATTTGTACACCACCTGTAGGAACGCTACTCTTTGTTGGTAGTGGAGTTGCTAAGATTTCTGTTACTCAAGTAATAAGGCCTTTACTCCCATTCCTAGCAATTATGGTAATAGTATTGATGTTAATAAGTTATATACCAGAAATATCTATGTTTTTACCTAGATTATTTGATTTGTAAAAATTAGAAATAAAAGAACCTCAATTGTAAAACACGATGAAATTTAATTTAAAACATGTTAAAATGAACAGAATTTTCACCCTTGTTATGCTTGTAGTATTAACAAGCTGTAGTCAAACAAAAAAAGATAATACGCCTTGGATTGAAATATTTGATGGCAAAACATTAACCGGATGGTCTATCATAGGAGGCAAGGCAACTTATGAAGTAAAAGATGATGCTATTATTGGAACATCTACTATGAATACACCAAATACATTTTTAATATCTGATAAAATTTATGGAGATTTTATTTTGGAACTCGATTACAAAGTTGATCCAAAATTGAATTCAGGAATTCAAATTAGAAGTAACAGTATTACTAACTATAGAAATGGAAGAGTACACGGATATCAAATTGAAATTGACCCTTCAGAAAGAGCATGGAGTGGTGGTATCTACGATGAGGCAAGAAGAGGATGGTTACAAACTTTAGACAACAATGCAAATGCACAAAAAGCATTCAAACAAAATGACTGGAATCATTATAGAATTGAAGCTATTGGAGATACTTTAAAAACTTGGATAAACGGAGTGCCAGCATCTTACTTAATAGATGATATGACCGCTACAGGATTTATTGGTTTACAAGTGCATAGTATTGGAATTGATAAAGAAAAAAATGGAACCCAAGTAATTTGGAAAAATATTAAAATTCTAACAGAAAATGTTCAGAAATACAGCAAAAAAATTTCTATTTCACCTGTAATTACACTGAATAACTTATTCGGAAGAGAAGCTGGAGAAGGCTGGAAAATGCTTTGGGATGGTAAAACGACAAAGGGTTGGAAAGGAGCTAAACTAGATAAATTTCCTGAAGGTGGTTGGGAAATTAAAGATGGAGTTCTTTCTGTTTTGGCTTCTGGAGGTAAAGAATCAGCCAATGGTGGAGACATTGTTACTACAGAAGAATATTCGGATTTTGAATTAAAGTTAGATTTTAAAATTACTGAAGGAGCTAATAGTGGAATTAAATACTTTGTAGATACAGAAATTAATAAAGGGGCTGGTTCATCTATTGGTTTAGAATATCAAATATTAGATGATTTAAGGCATCCTGATGCTAAATTAGGGAATCATGAAGGAAGCAGAACAAATAGTTCCCTTTACGATTTAATCAAAGCCAATGCTAATAAGATTGTAAATCCTATTGGTGAGTGGAACCAGGCGAGAATTCTTTCAAAAAACAATCATGTTGAGCATTGGTTAAATGGACGTAAAGTCTTAGAATATGAACGTAAGAGTCCTGAGTATTTAAAATTAGTTTCTGAGAGTAAATACAATAAATGGCCGAATTTTGGTGGAGGAGATCAAGGAAGAATTCTATTGCAAGATCATGGTGATAATGTTTCCTTTAGAAATATTAAAATACGTTCATTTAAAAAATAATAACTCATGAGTAGAAATAGAAGAAGTTTTATTAAAAAATCAGCTGCTGGTATTCTGGGTGTTGCAACACTTGGAATTCCCGAAATAGCTCAGGCATCAAAAAAGGAGAATAAAAAAGAAACAACAGCTACTTTAAAACTTGGAGTCGCTTCATTTTCATTACGTAATTTTTCTATGGAAGAAGCGCTTGATATGACAAAGCGATGTGGGTTGAATCGAATTACTTTTAAAAGTATGCATTTACCCCTAGATTCTTCAAAAGAAGAAATTCTAAAGGCGGTTGGAATATGTAAGGACAAAGGTATAGAATTGTACGGAGCAGGCGTAATTTATATGAAATCTAAGGAAGACGTAGATCAAGCATTTGAATATGCGAAAACTGCTGAAATTGAAATGATCGTTGGTGTTCCTAATCACGATTTATTAGATTATGTTGAGAAAAAAGTAAAGCAATACGATATCAAATTAGCGATTCATAATCATGGCCCTGGAGATAAACTATATCCAAGTGCAGAGAGTGCATATGTTCTAATAAAGAATATGGATAGCCGTATGGGACTGTGTATTGATATTGGGCATACAAAACGTATTCATAGAGAGCCAGAGCAAGATGTAAAGGAGTTTTTTGATCGCGTTTTTGATATCCACATAAAAGACGTTACAAAAGCCGAAGCAGATGGTAAAACATGTATTATTGGACGAGGCGTAATCAATTTCACATCGTTTTTAAATTCAATTACAAAATTAGGATATAAAGGAACATTGGCTCTAGAGTATGAAATAGAGGAGAAAGACCCACTCCCAGGAATGGCTGAATCCATAGGGTATATAAAAGGAATATTAACAACATTATAAATTTTGAAATATGAGTTCAGGTAGAAGAAGTTTTCTTAAAAAAGCCGCCGTTGGAGCTGTAGGTGTTGCCTTGGGTAATAGCGTAAATGCCATGTCGGCAAAAAGTTATTCAAATATAATAGGTGCCAATGATCGAATTAATATTGCTATTCAAGGTTTGGGTAGAAGGTTGGGAGCATATAAAGCCCCAATTATAAATAAAGATAACAACGTTAAGTTACTTTATTTATGTGATGTGATGAAAAGTCAACGTGAAAAGGCTGGTGCTTATTTTGGAAAAGTTCTTGATTACAAAATTGAATTAGAGAATAATTTTCAAAAGGTTTTAGACGATAAAGATGTAGATGCTATATTTATTGCAACCCCAGATCACTGGCATGCACCTGGTGCTATTATGGGAATGCAGGCAGGAAAGCATATTTATTTAGAAAAGCCATGTTCACATAACATGCATGAAAATGAATTAGTTGTGGAAGCTCAAAAAAAATATAATAAGTTGATTCAAATGGGAAATCAACAGAGATCTTCTGTGGAATCAAATGAGATTATCAAGGATATTCACAATGGAGTTATTGGAAAGGCCTACAAAGCAACGGCATTTTATGTTAATAAAAGAGGAAGAGTACCACATCAAACTAAAGCGGCTCCATTAGAAGGATTAGATTGGGATTTATTTCAAGGACCAGCCCCAAGAAGAGAATATACAGACAATACTTGGGACTATAATTGGCATTGGTACGGTTGGGATTTTGGAACTGCTGAAATGGGTAATAATGCAACACATGAGTTAGATATTGCACGTTGGGCTTTAGAAGTTGAATTTCCAAAATCTGTTGATGTAAGAGCTGGAAAAAATCAGTTTTTAGATGATGGTTGGGAAATGTACGATACTATGGAGGCTCGCTTTAAATTCTCTGGAGATAAGGTTATTGAATGGGATGGACAAAGCAGAAACGGATATAATAAATTTGGTTATGGACGTGGAACAATAATTTATGGTTCAGAAGGTTGCGTTTATGTAGACAGAGGAGGGTTTAAATTATTTGATCTTAAAGGTGAATTGATTAAAGACAGTAAATCAATCAAAGCAGAAAGCGGAACTGCCCTAGGAGGTGGTGGAGATCTTTCTACAAGGCACGCAGTTAACTTTTTTAAAGCGATTCGAGAAAAGGAAAAACTGGTTTCTCCAATCGTTCAAGGAGCAGTGAGTCAGGCAATGACACATTATGCAAACATTGCTTCTAGGATTGATAAATCTTTTGAAATAGACGAAAAGACAGGTCGTATATACGATAGAGATGCAATGAAATTATGGTCTCGTACTTACGAGCCAGGCTGGGAACCAAAATTATAAAACCAAAAAAAAGGTTATTTAGGCTCTTTTATAAGTGTTATAATTGTTTGAACAACAATATTATGTTGTTCTTCAAAAGAAATCAAATCCCCCCTTAATCATAGAATTATCACTCTATGATTAAGGGGGGGTTTTAGTAAAATAAATCCAACTCATAAACGCAACTTAAAGTTAGGGACAGTAAACTGAACTCCGTCTGAATAAAAAAATATTAATTTTATTCAAACATAAACCATTACACAAAAAGAGTTAACCGACATAGAAAAAAAGGCATTAGCTTGGTCTAATACCATTTTAATATTTAAATGACGCATTAAATTAGTTTCTATTTCCTTTATATTTCAATATTAAATAGAACCGTAACCTACGGCTATGCTTATATTTTTTATTTCATCTAAAGAAAAAAGATCAAATTTATTATCACCACTCGGTAATTCATTTGGTATAATAACTTAATTAGTTCATATAGAATTGTAAATATACACTACTCATAATGACTAATTTATAGTCCTTTTAGTTGATCTGTTCAATCAGCACCACACTCCACGGAGTCAGTTCTTGATCAATATGTAATATTCCATCCTTAGCAACAATTGCAATGCTTGTTTTTAAGTTTTCAGCCACTTGTTTCATTACTTTAATCTGCTCTCGTGTAGGAGGCTCTGGCTTACCCATTTTCTCCCAGTAGTCATAAATATTTCCATGATCTTTATCTAATACTTCAATTTTAAACTGTGTACCAGGCTTTAAATCTGTTAGCTCAAAATTTAATTTTTTTGAACTTGCCTTATAAAATTTGTCAATTTTCTTAATACTCTTTGGAACAGCATTATAATACTCCTCTGGATAGTTATAAGCCAAAGCAATAATTTTACCATTACCTGATTTACGGCTTACAAATAAATAATCGTCTTTATATAGTTTCTCATCTCCCAATTGATGAAGCATTCTATAAGCATGGTATGATGGTTTTACAAGTCCTTGAAAATTGATCATCCCAAAACCTCCATGAAAAATGCTTGCCGCACCTCCTTTTTCTTCAAATATATCAGTAAAAGTCCAGAATGCAAGCGAATTAGTCAATCCAATACTTTCTAAATTTGTTCTTACAATATAAGCTGCTGGCGGAAGAAAATCATGCATAGCATCTCTACTATTAGGACTTGTGTTCCACTCTGTCAAATGTATTTCAGCATTTGGAAATGCACTTTTAGCTATCACTTTATTTAACCATTTAATATCTTCAACAGTAGACTGTACATTGCGTGAAAAATCTTTCCCTTTGCCGGTTCTAGGATCTAAAGGAAAATCTGTTGGATAGGGATGTGTACTAATAAAATCTACTGGTAATTTTTCCTTTTCACAATATTCCAAAAAATCTTCAATCCAAACACCTCTCCATTCTAAATCATTAATATTATCAGCGGTAAAAGTGACATTAAAACCTCCCGTATTTTCACGTTCTCCCTCATAGCGATCATCAGCTACGAAATTACTAGTTGAAGGACCTCCAACTTTAAGCCTGTTATCAACAGATCTTACAGCTATGACGGATTGCTTATACAACTCAAAATACTGAGACTTTGTACCGTCCCAAAAACCACGTGTCAAATTTGGCTCATTCCAAACTTCAAAATACCAAGTCAATACTTCATCAATACCATATCGATCAACACAATGTTGCGTAAAAGCCTTAACTAAGTCGTGCCATTCACCAAATTTAGAATCATCAGGTGTGATATTTGCCTTCCACCAAAATTGAGTCTTACTATTTTCCGCTGCTAGAAGTGTTGGGAAATAGGCCAACTCAACAAAAGGCTTTACCTTTAAATCTAGCATTCTGTCAAATAAATCATCAATATATTGCCAGTTGTAGACAGTCTTACCTTTAACTTTAAGGATAGGGAACATGTCGTCGTGGAAAATACCATGAAAACGAACATATTCGAAACCGCAATTTTCCTGTACTTTTTCCAGTTGCTCCAACCAACCAGCTCGCAAACCTTCATTAGCTCGACCAGCACCTACGCACTTACTCCATAAGTGTTCTATTTTCTCTCCCTTTGCGGTTGAGTTTATTTTCACCTCCTTTTGCGAATATGCTATATTCACAAGTAAAATAGATAATCCAATAAATAATCCTTTTTTCATTTTTTAAGTTTTAAATTCTCTTTATCTATGGAAAATCATTAATTTTTTTGTTTGTCCTCCTGGATAAACCTACATCATTAATAATTTTTCACTACTACTTTTATTTGCTAACTACAAATCACTGTTTTTTTTATAATAGTGTCAATTCCTTTTTTGTCTCCGAACAATTAGACAAAAACAATACTTGCAAAAAACTACAAGACCATTAACTGGTTATGATCAAATATAATAGCTTTTAATTTTTTATTTCATCAATGACTACTCCAAATATCTGCCTAAAAATATCATTTCAAACTAGAATTTGGAAAACCATCTGGTAATGGAGGAACTATAAGAACTCCCTCCGGATCTGGTTTTCTGTTAGAAATTGTCTCTTTAAACCCATACCAATACACGCCAACTCCATAACCCATATTACAATCGGTTACGCTCCAAATTTCCATATCTAATTGAAGTGATGTTTCGAAAGGCATCGTATCCAATGAACGAGTACGTGTCTCTGTACTATAACCAGAGGTATTTCTTTCAGTGGTCGTTTTGCGATTTAACTTATTATATACATAAGATCTAGGTTGCGCATGAAAAGGGTGCTCATAAAAATCAGTACTTATACCTCCCCATGAATAAGCATAATAATCCTCGGTTCCTGTTCCGAAAAGAGATGGGAAATCCTCACCATCTACCCATATTTTTTCATCTCCTTCACCCCACCATTTTTTTACTGGATTCATAACTGTAAGGGCATCACCTACATACACTCCTTTTCCTTTTATTGTCACATAATTCCAATCAGAAAACGGACGTGTTGCTACGGGATATTGTCCATGCCAAGCAGCATTAAAATACATACTACGATTATCCCATTTCCAATCACCGATGACAACTTTAAGTTTTACATCAACCGACTCCTCTCCTAAATTGACAACAGTTATTTTTCCGCCTTTTTGATAAGGCATTACCCAACGGCAAGACATGGTTCCGTCCTCATCAACCGTTTGATACCATCCTTTAACAGGATTAAGACCAATACCAGTACCAAAGAAATCTCCAATGGGTGACCATACTGTCTGTTTTCCGTCAAATTCCATTTTTAGGACAACTGAACGCGTAACTTCAGGATTTTCGTAATTAGCTAATTTAAAAACTAATGATCTCACTGCTGCAACACCAGATGGTAAGAGAATTGATTTTTCTTTACCTGATTTTAACTTCGTATTCATTGAAATCATTTTTCCTTCAGTCGAGTTTAGAGGATTCAATAAAGTTTTCCCTATTTTTTCTATAAGAGGTTTTGCGGCATTAAAATCATCCATTGAAAATGATTTAACTTTTACATCCGAAGAATATTCTTGGTTAGTGTATTGAAAGAAAAAAGGTCTCTTTAAGGAAGTAATCTTAATTCCCTTAGCATAAGGTATTGGGAAAAAAGAAACTCCTGATCTAAGGGATTTATGAGCAAAAGGATATGGGATCAATCCAGTACCATCAAAAAGATGGAGCATATTACCTTCTATTACGGGTTCTGGGTTTCCATCTAGATAAATACGAATGGTCACATCGCTTTCAGGTTTATCTGAACTTAAAAAAGGGGTCCAAACACGAACAATAGCTCCAGCCCCAATATGCTCCATCAATACCCATTCTTTTTTACCATTTGTTTCCTCAGTTCTTATAAAATTATGATCACTCTCAGAACTATTATAATCGTGATTAGTAAACCAACCCACAGAATCTGACGGTGATTTTGAGGCACGATTGTAACTACTTCCCTGTTTTAACCTGAAATTTGACTCAGGAAAACTAGCTAATGCATCCCTATTAATCATTTCATTTAGTAACGATTCAATGGTCACAGTATTAGTTACCTGAGTGTACCCTGATATACTCATAAAAACAACCAATAAACACATTAAGTATTTCTCTATTAAATTTTTCATTTTACATATAATTATTGATGAATTATTTGGACTTTTATTTATCCTTTTTTTAAGTAAAAAAGGCTTATTTATTCTAAAACTTGCTCTAGTTTAATATAGTCGATGGCTAATTGTCCTTTTGATGGCTTCCAGTTTTTCTTGAAAATTCGTACTAAGTTATCACCAGCTTTCAATTCCACAATACCAAAATCAATTTCAGTAAAAGTTTTTGATTGCGGAAAAACAAACTCTCTGTACAGGTGACTATTTATCAATATATCGTGATTTGATTCTCCATCAGGAGAAGCATACCTTACTTTAAAACGATATTTTGCTGGTTTTGCTACTTGAGCTAAAATAGAAACATGGTCGTATGGATTATCAAAATTTGTAACATACCCTTTACCACTGTATCCTTTTATCCATGTATCAACAATAACATTATATAATGCTCCACCAGCGGCAAAGCCGTTTTCAGCTTCTAACTTGAGAGTAGTTTTAGTACGTTTTGCAATCCCCAAACCTTCTTTTGAAGGAATAATAGGTATGATATTTCCTTCTTTGTCATACTCAATGTAATCCGCCATTACAGAACGAGTTTCACTCAACCCTCCAGAAAGCCATGCACTGTGATAAAACATAATATCCTTTCCTTTGTAGTTTACAATACCTCCATGATTCGTACCACTTTGTCCTTCAAAATCATCTATAAAACAACCTTTATACTCATAAGGTCCTAATGGCTTATCAGCAACCCCATAAAACATTTTTTCTGGCCATTTACGTGGAGTAAGTCCTGGATAAGTCAAGTAATATTTATCATTTGCTTTATGTACCCAAGGACCTTCAAAAACATATTTTAATTGTGACTTAAAATCTACTTGTGTTTCAGGTTTAATAGACATCAGGTCATCATTAAGTTCAGCACCATAACATTCACGATCATGCCCCCAATAAAGATAAGGAGTACCATCATCATCAATAAAAATGGCAGGATCTTGACCAAATTCAACACCTTTAATATAACCTAAGTCTGTAAATGGCCCTTCAGGAACATCACTTCGTGCAATACCGGTTCTAAAAAGTCCAATCCCAGCTTCCTTCATACAATATATAAGATAGTACTTCCCCCTGTAATAGGCTGCATCCATAGCCCAGGCATGACTTTCTGCCCATGCTACATTTTCTAAATGTAAAATACGTCCATGGTCTGTCCAATTTACCAAATCGGTAGTAGAAAATGCATGATAGCCAGTCATTCCATAATGGTTATTAGAACCAGGCTCATCATGACTAGTATATACCCAAAGACGATCGTCATTTGGCCATACATGTGGAGATGGATCCGCAGTAAAAACGTGCGTGAAAATTGGATTCTGAGCAATTGCAGTGAATGACATCACTAGCAAAAGACTATATAATATATATATTTTCATGATACTTATTTAATTTATTTAACTATCTCAAATTATTTAATTGTTCTTTCTTCTCTTATTAGTTTACCGTCGACAAGTTCCTTGACATGAACTAAAATTTGTCCGTTTTCTTCATCCAGACCCTTGATTGTTAGCTCTTGAATTCTTCCATCTATCAATTCCACAACAAGTTTATCAGCACTTTTTGCCGTCACAGATTTAATTACGGATTCATTTTCAAATGGCTCTAAAACCGCTAAATATCTTGCCTTTTTACCATGGCTTCTAACCGCCATGTTTTTAAGCCTAGATGTTTCATCTCCTAAAGGATAATCCCCTCCTATTTTTGCTTGAAAAGACACAGCTTCTAAGCCTGTAAGATCAATAATTACCTTAGCAGATTGCTTAGTATCCTTAGGCATTGCAGGAGTTGAGTTATTCATCAGCTCTCCTTGTATTTTAATTGGACCTCCATAATAATCTTTTCCTTTTTCCTCAGGAACTAAAACATTTTCGTACTTTACAGGAAGTGACGATACAAAAATTTCTGAACCATTTTTTAAAATAAGCTTTGCGTCTCCCCAAAAAAGGGTGTTGTTTTTGACTTTTTCCTCTGTCTTGGATATTAATTCCAATTTACTTTTATTTGAAATATCTATTGAGATATTTTTGCTACCTAAAATCCATGCCCCTGTTTTGTCATCCACCAATTTCTCTCCATCAGCAGATACTGTATACCAAAGTTTTTTGTTTACAGAAACCGTCTCCGTTGAGGTACCAATCATGATTTTACTTTTTCTAGGCCACGCATTGTAAACATCAATTTTCAAAGGTCCATCGGCTCTATTTGGCATTCGAACACCTCTGTTATCACACCCTTCTCCAAAGCACATTTCATACTGCGTTTTAGAAGTTCCTTCCACATTATACCAGTCACAATCTGTAATAAACTGCGCACTTCCAAGAGGATCCGTACTCATTTGATTTGTATGATGTGAGAACTCAACCTTATCTGCTGTAACCTGTTTGAACCCCTTAATTTGTAGCATCCAATCAAACTGATGTTCTTTTTCACCTTCTAGATAATCAGCCAAAACTACATAATCATCCATCATTACCATAACTCTCCTTTGCATTACTGGCTCAGTATAACCAGTTACCTCACCATAATCAGGAGCATCTACTGGCATTTTTATGGTACGACTTTCATCCCACATTTTCTTAGCAAAAGATTTTTCAGGGGAACCAATTCCTCCATACGGAGGATAACTCCACTTAGAATCTGTTTCAATTGCGGTAACTTGCATCATATCTCCTGAATAAAATAAAGTTCTCTTATTAGGTACAGGTTGTTGCATTTTTTCATCTACCACTACCATGTTTTTATTAATAGATGTTTGCTTCCAAAATTTATACATATAACTCTGATAGCCGAACCAATAAGACAAAGTTCCGTAAAAACTACGCCCATAACGAGACATATTTACCATACTTGTTCTATCGAAATGACCATGAAACCCTCCATGTGAGCCATAATGTAGTGATGCTTGGATTTGCTCCCTTTGTTCTCTCCCTTCTTTTTGAGACCTTAATTGAACAATCCCCATATTATCTGCATAGGCAGATTGTTTCATTTTCTCAGAAGTAACATTAGGTAATTCTGGCACACCGTATAATAAATCTCTCTTGCCTCCACGATTAATAATTGCGGCATACTCAGGATCTCTGTATAAATAATAAGCTAATTCATATGGTTTCCCTGAAATTTTTGATTCTATAGCATCATTCACAGCAAGAATAACTCCTCTATAGTCCAAAAATTGAATTGTAGCATCCCACATGTTTTTGATTCCTACATTATTATGTTCTAAATTCCCCCATTTTTCAAACTCCATACCAAATACACCACCTACTCTTCGACTGGCAAGTAGAGAAAAGTGTTTAGAAGTTCCTAGAGGAAATGTCTTATCCTTAAAATTGATTCCCCAAGGTTCCAACGCTAATGCGATCTCTGAAAACTCAGTAGCCACCCAAGTATTGTAACCTACAGCACATTCGTACCACCAGCCATCATTCATGATACCATGTTCTAAATGCTTATAAATACCCGTCGGCGAAGTCAACAATTGATTGATAAGGTGCCAGTCCTGTAGATTCATCGCACAGTAAAATGCTGCCGTAATTTCAGCAACATTCCAATTACTAATCGCTCCTTTAACATTCCCTTTTATGGTCTGATTGACAAACAATCGAAACGTTTTTTTTGTTAATTTTCTATCATTGACAGTAACTTGTGGGCTATCTCTAATCAAATCATACATTCTCCCAACTGCTTGCCAAAATTTCCCTTCACCAACAAAAACATTACTTCCACCAACCAAAGTAGCTGGATAACCGGTTTCTGGATCAATTAAACGACGTAACAATTTTAAACATTTAGTTGCGTATTTTTCGTTTTTTGTGAGTTGATACGCTATTGCACAATTATAGATTTCATGACCTGCTGTATTAAATACGGCTTTACCCAATGGCCTTCCGTTAATATTAGAGAAATCATTTCCTTCGGGCACTTTCCATTTATCTGCTTTTTTTATATAATCATCAAAACTTTTTTTCGCCCATTCATAATTTTCAGATTTTTCTCTTATCCTTTGCCACCCTTCAGCAGAGAAAACTACATTTGGAGTCGGAACTCGAACCGCTGTTATAAATTCTATCGACACTTCAGAACCTCCATAGCCGTTTGATATGGCTTTTACTATTTTCTTTTCACGAATCCCCGTTGGTAAATGACTAGGGATATTCACCACTAACTGAAGGGTTTTAACTTCTCCTGGTTCCAAATCAATAGCATCTGTATTAAGTATTGCCTCCATAGACTCCCAACCTTCGGTTTCCACTAGCAACTGTACTCCTTGTTTTAAATCGGTGGTATTACCCACTTCAAATTCATATACAACCTGTGTTCCTGGATCTGATGACTTGCCTTGATACTTCGCTTCTATAGAAGTTGTAAGTCCTTTGGTTACTTGTATATTTCGTATCTTATATTTATCATCTGATGTTGCTGTTAACAAAACATCTTTGATTGCGAAAAGTGTACCTCTTCTTTGCCCCAAGTCAATATCAAACATACCCCATGGAATATAAAGTGAATGCCACCCCTTTCCTGACAATCGAATTTTGGCTATACTCACTGGATTCAATTCTTTAGAGTCTAATTCATCTACTTTAAGAATCACTGATACCTGAGATGAACTCATTGAGTTTAAATAAACATCAAAAGTCAATCCATTAAATTGAGTCCAGTCGGCAGAATCCCCTTTAAAAGGTCTTTTGATACCAGGAAAATAAATTCTATTTTGATTGGAATACGTATAAGAAATTGTATCCCCTTTATTGACAATAGCAATATCTCTTTTCACTTTAGAAATCCCTTTCCAATCAGAAAAATATTTACTTCCTACTTGTTTTCGTTGTTGAGCGATTGCAACACAGGACAACAACAAAACAAAGACTAAAATACTTTTTTTTATACTCATTTATACTCTTTTATTCGCTAAATTTAATATTGCAAAACATTATCAATCTAAGAATTCCATTTAACCAAAAATATTTTCATACCAATTAATCAAATTCTTTAAGACAAATCAAGGATAAACAAATTTTCAAATAAATCATATAAGCTATAAGTCATTCACTATAAATTATTCTTCATTATACGTACCTGCTAACAAAATTCCTCTTTTTGATGGCAACACAAGTAAATAGCCTTTAAAAATCAAATTGGTATTACTTCAAAATCTTGCGAAAAACCATAAACTACTGGATCAATAAAAAAACAATCCTAGCAAAAACCTTTTTGGGATAATTACAATACAATTTGATTTTCAAATGACGTAATGATAATTTGGAATGTTTTTATTCAGGTAAGCAACAGAAACATAGTTCCGCTACGGCTTTATTTTTGTATGAAACATGAATGAAAAAGAGCAGTTTTAATGCCTGTAAATATAACCAAGCTTGTAAGGCCCTTTACGATAGGATTGTAGCAAAGGGAAAGAGTAAAAAGTTAGTGCTAATAGCGGTTTGTAATAAGCTCTTGAAACAAGCCTTTGCAATTGCTAAATCTAGGATTCCTTACGATCAAAATTATAGAAGTACTTTACAAGTGAATTAATCAAAATTTAATTGTTTTTTACCACAGTTCTTTGTT
>NZ_JBAHZZ010000075.1:0-20502 GCF_037132785.1 Flavicella sp.
TAAGTCACAAATGCTATCTGCAAAAGTAGGTGTTATTTGTAGTTTCATGGCTTGAATATACATCTTAATAAGCTAACAAACAATGATTTACACCCTAAGTTTGGGTCTTTGTTTTTGTCATGTACCTTGCAACGGTCTTAAAGTGTGAGTTTGCCCTGCTTACGAATCCCATATCATATTTATTTTCAGCTCTTTTTAAGTATCTTTGCTTTTTTTAAAATCTACATGGAGAACACGCAAGAATACCTAGAAATTTTAGGCGCTAGAGTACACAACCTAAAAAACATTGATGTAAAAATACCAAGAGAAAAACTTGTAGTCATAACAGGCTTAAGCGGTAGTGGAAAATCATCATTGGCATTCGATACGATATATGCAGAAGGCCAGAGAAGGTACATCGAAACTTTTTCTGCGTATGCCCGTCAATTTTTAGGCAGTTTAGAAAGACCTGATGTGGATAAAATAGATGGATTATCTCCTGTAATTTCCATCGAACAAAAAACGACAAACAAAAACCCTCGTTCAACGGTCGGTACCATTACAGAAATTTACGATTTCCTTCGTTTATTGTATGCTAGAGCTGGGGATGCTTATTCCTATAAAACCGAAGAAAAGATGGTGAGCTATACGAATGAGCAAATAATTGAGTTAATTTTGAAACATTACGACTCAAAAAAAACAATCATTTTAGCTCCGGTTATAAAATCTAGAAAAGGGCATTATAGAGATCTTTTTGAGCAAATTTCTAAACAAGGATTTGTAAAGGTTCGTGTTGATGGAGAAATAAGAAATCTTGAAAGAGGAATGCGTTTGGATCGATACAAAACACACGATGTAGAAATTGTAATTGATCGATTGGTTGTAAATAAAGCCAATATTAAAAGACTAGAAGAAAGCATCAAAACAGCTTTGTATGCTGGAGAAAATATTTTAATGGTTATTGAGTATCAAGGTGAAAAACCGAGATATTTTAGTAAAAATTTGATGTGTCCTACTACAGGAATTTCATATCCTAATCCTGAACCAAATTCATTTTCATTTAACTCACCCAAAGGAGCCTGTGAAACCTGCAACGGTTTGGGAGTTATAAAACATACTACCTTTCAAAAACTGGCTCCAGACACTTCCCTTTCTATTGCTGCAGGTGGATTTACTCCGTTAGGAGAACAAAAAAACAGCTGGATTTTCAAACAACTTCAATTAATTGCCGATCGTTTTAAATTCAAACTTACAGATCCTATCAAGAAAATACCTAAAGAGGCTTTAGAAATCATATTAAATGGCGGAAAGGAAAAATTTGAAATTGATTCTAAATCACTCGGAGTAACAAGAAAATATGAAATTGATTTTGAAGGAATCAATGCTTTTATCACAGATCAATACCACAACAGTGAATCTACATCGATTAAAAGATGGGCAAAAGCTTTTATGGAAGAAAGTAAATGTAATAGCTGTCGAGGAAATCGATTGAAAAAAGAATCCTTACATTTTAAGATCTCAGGTAAAAATATTTCAGAATTGGCACAAATGGATATTGTGGAACTCGCCACTTGGTTTGAAAATTTAGAACCTCATCTTAGTAAAAACCAAAAAATTATTGGAGCTGAAATCATCAAAGAAATTAGGACTAGAATTCAATTTTTGTTAGATGTCGGTTTAGAATACCTTACAATCGACAGAACATCAAAGTCTCTTTCCGGAGGGGAAGCTCAACGAATTAGACTAGCAACACAAATAGGATCTCAGCTTGTTGGCGTCTTATATATCTTAGATGAACCTAGTATTGGATTGCACCAAAGAGATAACCAACGTTTGATTAAATCACTTATTAAACTGAGAGATATTGGCAATTCTGTTTTAGTGGTAGAACACGATCAAGACATGATGAAATGTGCAGACTATGTTTTAGATATCGGTCCAGGAGCAGGAAGACACGGAGGTGAAATTGTAAGCAAAGGAACTTTTGAAGAAATGAAAAAAGGAAATACGCTTACTGCAGATTATTTGACAAAAAGAAAACAAATACTAGTCCCAAAAACAAGAAGAAAAGGGAATGGAAAAACATTGATTTTAACTGGAGCAACGGGCAACAACCTAAAAAATGTTTCTATTACCTTACCTCTCGGAAAAATGATTTGCGTTACAGGAGTTTCTGGCAGCGGAAAATCAACACTTATCAACGGAACCTTATATCCTATTTTAAACAAACATATCTATAGAGGAGTTAAAGAACCCATGCCTTACAAATCTATCAAAGGTTTAGAACATATTGATAAAATAATCGATATCGATCAGTCTCCTATCGGAAGAACACCTCGTTCAAATCCTGCTACTTACACTGGTGTTTTTAGCGAAGTCCGAAGTTTATTTGCTAAAACAACTGAATCTATGATTCGTGGTTATAAGGCGGGAAGGTTTTCTTTTAATGTAAAAGGCGGTCGTTGCGAAACGTGTCAAGGTGGTGGATTAAAAATTATTGAAATGAATTTTTTACCGGATGTACATGTAGAATGTGAAACATGTCAAGGGAAACGATTTAACAGGGAAACTTTGGAAATACGTTATAAAGGAAAATCTATTTCTGATGTTTTAAATATGACGATTAATGAAGCTGTTATATTCTTCGAATCTATTCCTAAAATATTTAAAAAAATAAAAACCATCCAACAAGTAGGTTTAGGGTACATTACTCTCGGTCAACAATCGACAACACTATCTGGAGGCGAGGCTCAACGGATTAAACTAGCTTCAGAATTGTCTAAAAAAGACACAGGTAATACTTTTTATATATTAGATGAGCCCACCACAGGTTTACACTTTGAAGATATTAATGTACTTATGAAAGTACTCAATGAATTAACCGACAAGGGCAACACTGTATTAATCATAGAGCACAATATGGATGTTATCAAATTAGCAGACCATATAATTGATGTTGGCCTTGAAGGTGGAAAAAAAGGAGGAACTATTTTATGTAAAGGCACGCCTGAAGAAATCATAAAAAACAAGAAAAGTTATACTGCAAAATTTTTAAGGCAAGAACTCTTGCAATCTTAGCAGAAAAGCTGTATTATGCGCCAAACAATAAGTTGAAATAGTTAAGCTGTTAATTGAATGTGACTCTATGTTCACTTCTCTAAAAAAGTATATGAGTCCAAACGAAGACAGAAAAATAAAAAACCGATTTACTCCAAAAACATGGAATGAAATAAAGACAAATGACTCATGGGCTATTTTTAAAATAATGTCTGAATTTGTCGATGGATATGAACGTTTAAGCAAGATAGGCCCATCCGTTAGTATTTTTGGTTCTGCAAGAACCAAACCTGATCATAAGCACTATATACTTGCTGAAGAAATTGGATACAAACTAACTAAAAATGGATATGGTGTTATCACTGGTGGTGGACCTGGAATTATGGAAGCGGGCAACAAAGGTGCTTGTCGAGGAAATGGCACGTCCGTTGGGTTAAATATTGAACTTCCTTTTGAGCAAAGCGACAATCCTTACATCAGTAAAGGAATGAGTCTAGATTTCGACTATTTCTTTGTTCGGAAAGTTATGTTTGTCAAATACTCTCAAGGCTTTATTGTAATGCCAGGTGGTTTTGGAACACTCGATGAATTATTCGAAGCTATTACTTTAATTCAAACTGAAAAAATTGGTCGTTTCCCAATTATTTTAGTGGGAACAAATTTCTGGTCGGGTATTATCGATTGGATCAAAAAAGTACTACTTGAAGAAAATGAAACTATTAACGAAGAAGATTTAAAATTATTTAGAATTGTAGATTCGGCAGATGAAGTTATTCAGCATCTAAATAACTTCTATTCTAAATACAGTCTAAAACCAAACTTTTAAAACAGAAATAACTGTGAGAAAAATAGGTTTGTTTTTTGTTTTTTTATCAGTTTTCACTTCTGTTGGGTACACTCAGAATTCCAAGATAACAATCAAAGCAATACTGCTTCCAGATGTAGATCAAATGGCTATTCAACAAAAAATCAATTATGTAAACAAAAGCGGTACTACTTTACAAAATATAGTTCTCCATAATTGGCCAAATAGTTTTAAAAACAAAAAGACTCTCCTTGCAAAAAGGATGTTAGAAAACTTTAAAAAATCTCTCTATTTTTCGGACTCTATTGAAAGAGGTAATTCAGATATTCGACGTGTATCTGTTAATTTTTCGCCTGTAAAATATCAAAAATATAAAGGATTCGAAGATATACTTGAGGTATTATTAAAGCAACCTCTTCTACCCCTAGACTCCTTAACAATTACCATAAATTATAAAATTAAATTTCCGAGTAATAAATTTACGGGCTATGGAAAAAACAGCTTAAACGACTATATCTTAAGATATTGGTATTTGGTTCCGGCTGTCTGTGAAAAAGGAGATTGGAAAGCCTACAGTAATTTAGATATTGACCATATGTATATGAATGTAATTGACTACGACCTTAATGTACACGTGCCAATAACTTACCATATTAACACAGACTTATACAGCTCAAAAAGCTACTCAAAAAACTTTGCGATTTATCACCTCACAGGAAAAAACAGGGTCGATATTCAACTAAACATTACTCGAGAAAAAAGCTATCCTTCCTATAAAACGGATCATATTGTAGTTGTCTCTAATATTGACGACAAAACCCTACCTCATATTCTAAAAAAAACGGTGATTAACCGTGAAATTAAATTTATTGAAAAATACCTAGGTAAATTTCCTCATAACAAACTACTCATTGACAAAGAAACAGCTTATAAAAACAGAGCTTATGCTCTTGATATTCCCAAATTCTTAAGTGGTTTTTCTGATGTTTTTCAATGGGATATCGAATTTTTCAAAGCCCTAAGTAAAAAGATGGTGGAAGAAATGGTTATTGTCAATAAAAATGAAGATTATTGGCTTCCTGAAGGAATTCAAGTGTATCTATTAATGAAATATTGTGAGGAATTTTATCCTGAAACGAAAATATTAGGCAATCTTTCAAACATCTGGGGATTAAAAACATTTAACATAACGCAGTTGAAATTCAATGACAAATACCCTTTTATATATCAATTTAGTGCTCGAGAAAACCTAGACCAATCTCTTATGACTCGTGTAGATTCCTTATCTAATTTTAACAGAAAAATAATCAGTAGCTACAAAGCAGGTCTAGGACTTCGTTATCTCGAAAATTTTTTAGAAGATACTACGTTCCAAAAAAGCTTAAAACAATATATCAAAGAATACAAATTTAAAACGAACTCTACACACTTATTCCAAGAGATAATTACTTCAAATACCACAAAAAACATCTCTTGGTTCTTTGGTGATTATCTAAATACTATAAAAAAAATTGACTATACAATTAAAAAAGTAAAAGTAAAAGGAGATTCGGTTTATATAACAATCAAAAACACAAGAAACATCACAGCTCCGGTCGCTCTTTATGGGATCAAAGACAAAAAAATAATATGGAAACAATGGATAACAGATGTCGATTCCACAAAAACCGTAAAGGTAGCAAAGGGAAATTTCGACAAGATTTCTATTAATTATGAAAAATTATATCCCGAACTCAATCAAAGAAATAATTGGAAAAATGTAAAATCTAAATTATTTGAAAGACCACTTCAACTAAAATTCATTAAAGACATTGACGACCCATATTATACTCAAATATTTTTCAAACCTAGAATTGGATACAATTATTATGATGGCATGGTTTTAGGAATCCAATTTCATAATAAAACTTTTTTAGCGAAATACTTTGAGTATAATATCATTCCTACTTATAGTTTTAAAAGTAATAATATATCAGGTGGATTTTCATTTAATTACAATCACTATCCTGAAGATCGCAATATTTACAAACTTTCATTTGGAATAAACGGAAGTAGTTTCAATTATGACAGAGACTATACGTACACAACATTCAAACCAAGTGCAACCATATATTTCAATCGTAAATCATTACGTACGGCAGGTCGTAATTTCTTAAAAATTAAATATCATAATATTAATAAAAAAATTCCACTTGGAGTTGAACCGTCAAATGAAGACAAATACAACTTAGTAAAAATAACTTATAACTACTCTAAACCCGAGTTACTCAATGATTTTAGATTTTCAACCAGTGCAGAATTAGGTTCCTTGTTTCATAAAATATCAACCGATTTCAGATATAGAAAACTCACAAAATCTAACAGACAATTAGATTTCAGATGGTACACAGGAGTTTTTCTTGAGAATAGTACCGATGATGATGCTGATTATTTTAGTTTTGGGTTAAGTAAACCTCAAGATTATTTGTTTGAGCACAACATGTATGGTCGCCAAGAAGATGCAGGGTTTTTATACCAACAATACATTATTGCAGAGGGAGGATTTAAATCTTTTTTTAAAGACTCTAATCAGAAGTATGCAAATCAATGGATGTCAACCATTAACACAAGTTTTAGTATCTGGAATTGGGCAGAGATCTATAATGATATAGGTGCTCTAAAAAGTAAAAACAAATCTATTTTTTTCGCTTACGAATCAGGAATTAGATTATGTTTTATGCATGAAATTTTCGAATTATACCTACCTGTATACTCAAACAATGGTTGGGAAATGAATCAAAATTATTCAGAAAAAATTCGATTTACTTTTATTCTTGAGCCTTTAAAAATATTTAATTCAATGAGGAGAGGATTTTTATAAAAACTCATTTACAACTCTTTTAGGATCACCCTCCCATAAATAAACGCCTTTTAAGTACTCATTTCCAAAGGATAACCTTCTTTTTAATTTTGACATAAAAACAGTATCTTTGCTAACCAAATAAAGCTATTTGTATGATGTCTACCGCAACTGAAACCTTACAACAAAACTTATCTTTCCAACAATTTAAAGAAGAAATTCTTAACGATTATTATATAGTTATGTTGAGTAGAGAATGTAGTTTAGCTGGAAGAAAAGAAGTTCTTACAGGTAAAGCTAAATTCGGAATTTTTGGAGATGGTAAAGAACTACCTCAAATAGCAATGGCAAAAGCCTTTAAAAAAGGAGACTGGAGATCGGGTTATTATCGAGATCAAACATTTATGATGGCTATCGGTAAATTTACACCAAAACAGTTTTTTGCAGGTTTATATGCTCATGCCGATATTAATAAAGAACCTTATTCTGCTGGTAGGCAGATGGGCGGACATTTTTCTTCACATATTATTGACGAAAATGGCGATTGGAAAGACCAAACTAAACAATACAACATTAGTTCTGATGTATCTAGTACGGCTGCACAAATGCCTAGGCTGGTAGGTTTAGCATATGCTTCTAAGTTATATAGAAATGTGAAAAGTTTACAAACAGGATATTCTAAATTTTCAGATAAAGGAAATGAAATTGGTTGGGGGACTATTGGTAACGCCAGTACAAGCGAGGGTCATTTCTTTGAAGCAATTAACGCTTCTGGAGTACTTCAAATCCCTATGATTACTAGTGTTTGGGATGACGAATATGGAATTTCAGTACACGCTAAATACCAAACAACAAAAGAAAACATCTCAGAAGTATTAAAAGGATTTCAAAGGGATAAAAAAAACAAAGGACTAGAAATATTACGTGTAAATGGTTGGGATTATGTAAAATTGATAGACACCTATAACAGAGCAGCTAACATCTCTAGAAGTGAACACGTACCCGTATTAATTCATGTTCAAGAATTGACACAACCTCAAGGACATTCTTCATCAGGTTCTCATGAAAGATATAAAACCAATGAGCGTTTACAATGGGAAAGGGACTTTGATTGTAATAAGAAGTTTAAAAATTGGATTCAAGAGTTTGAATTAGAAACTCCTGAAGGGGATCTTCTTAAACTTATAGATAACGACGAAGAACTAAAAGCCATTGAAGTACGGGCAAAGAAAGAAGTTATTCAAGCAAAAAAAGAAGCTCGGGCAGATTTCTTAGCTCCATTGATCAAAGAACAACAAGAATTAATTAAGTTACTTGATGCGGTTTCAATAGTGAGTAGCAATAAAAATTTCATTATTAAAATGAGAAATGAATTGGCTATAACAAAAGAACCGACTAGAAAAGAAATATACTCAACTGCCAGAAAAGCAACTCAGTTTCTAAGATTAGAAAACTCAGAAGAAAAGAAAACTCTACAGGATTGGCTAGTAAAAAACAAAAAAATTACTCAAGATATATACAGTACAAAATTGTACAACGACTTGGGAAATGGAGTCAGTACCATAGATGAAATTCTTCCTACATATGAAAAAGATATTCATGAGGTAGATGCTAGAATTATCATTCGTGATAATTTTGATGCCTTATTAAAAAAACACCCTGATTTATTTCTTTTTGGAGAAGACTCTGGTAAAATTGGAGATGTAAATCAAGGTCTTGAAAGTCTTCAGGACAAATTCGGAGAAGATCGTGTTACGGATACAGGAATTAGAGAGTCAACCATTATAGGTCAAGGTATCGGAATGGCATTACGAGGTTTAAGACCTATTGCAGAAATTCAATATCTTGATTATTTAATCTATACAATCCAAACATTAAGTGATGATTTGGCTTGTTTAAGATATAGATCTTTTGGAAAACAAAAGGCTCCATTAATTATCAGAACAAGAGGGCATAGATTAGAAGGTATTTGGCATTCAGGTTCACCAATGTCCATGATTCTCGGATCGTTAAAAGGTATCCACTTATTGGTACCCAGAAATATGACTAAGGCTGCTGGATTTTACAATACATTATTGAAATGTGATGAACCCGCAATCGTTATTGAAAATTTAAACGGCTATCGATTAAAAGAAAACTTACCAAATAATTTAGGAGAATACACCACTCCTATTGGTTATACTGAAACGATAAAAGAAGGAACCGATATTACCATTGTTTCTTATGGTTCTACATTGAGAATCGTAGAAGAAACAGCTATAGATTTACTACAAGCTGGAATTAATATTGAAATTATTGATGTGCAAAGTTTAATGCCCTTTGATATCAATCATGATATTTGTAAAAGTGTTCAAAAAACGAATCGATTATTAATTGTGGATGAAGATGTACCCGGAGGAGCATCTGCTTATATTCTTCAAAAAGTTTTAGATGAGCAAAATGCTTATAATTATTTGGATAGTAAACCTACGGCTTTGAGCGCAAAAGAACACCGACCTGCTTATGGAAGTGATGGTGATTATTTTTCAAAACCGTCTAAAGAAGATATATTTGAGGCTGCATATAAAATTATGCACGAAGTTAAACCTACGGAATTTCCAGAATTATACTAATCCATTTAGCAAAAAAACGATAATTCCTTAAGACATTATTTCTTTTCTTCAATGAATAACTGTCTGTTTAAAAAAAACACACAACACATTTACAACTGTTTTTTTTTTAAAATCTGAAGACCTATTGTACAATCCAAGCATCTTTTAGGCTTACAATATGATGATTGTAACTCCAACAAGCCTTGCGAATCAAATGCAGATTTAACTTGAATACCTAGCTTATCATACTTATCAAGTACTGAATTACTTTCTGGTTTGATCGATCTGATAAGAGATTCCAAATCACTTGTGACTGTTTTATTATGGTATTTCTGATAAGTATACTTAAGAGGAATTATTACATTTAAAACAATGAGGTCTGTAAAACTATTAGAAGTTCCTTTAACTCTCTTCTCTGATTCTTTTCCAAATACATAGTGATTCTCCCAATAGACAGAAGCTTTAAGTGAAAATAATTGATGCATTTTATGTATATCATTCATTTTTATAATTTTTGAAAATATATTCTGATGGTTTTCATATAAGTTCGATAATTGAGAAATTCTAAGAGTTGGGAAATTACTAGGTCTTAACCTGAAAAACTGAAATTGACCTTTAAACATAGGGGTTAAATTAAATTTATTTTGTAAATACACATACTCCTTTTTCATAGTAATATAAGTTATGTCCTCAAAAGAATCATTAAAAAACCCAGCTTGCCCCATCAACAACACCTCTATTAAGCCTTTTTTTTGTTGACATTTTCTTAAAACAGAAAAATCGAATGATTTAGCCAAGTCTAAAAATGTCTCACCATTTAATTTCATCCCAAAACTTTTTGAAAGCAATTGAAATAAAACGGCCTCCCAATCATTATTAGTCTGCTTAAGCAAATGTAAAATCTTTTGTGCCTTTTTTTCTAAACGCTCAAAATACAATCGATTCAACCATGCCTCAAGAATAAAGGGATCTATTTCTCCTATTGTATCTTCACATAAAATCCATTTTTGTTTCGCTGAAAACAACTTATAATAAGACTCTAAGACCGATAAATTTACATAATCGACTAATTGAATGGTTGGGATTTCCTTTTGATTTGAATAAAACACAGGTACATCATACTCCCAAACAACATGAAGAATAACAGAGTCATAATTAGGATCTATTTCATGATGATGCGCATACCAGTCAGATGATTTTAAGTGCATCTCAATATTCCCTGCCCATTGTAAGCCTTCAATTTCAATCAATCCATTGAAAAAATCTGGACCCGATGCTTTATTATGTTGTCCTGCTTTCAACAGTCTTATTTTTTTATGCCTTACTGTTTTTAATTGATCCACTTGAAAAAGTTTAAATTTCCATATATAGTGTAAAAAATCTTCTTTTAAAGAAGTTTTAGATAACATTCGCAGCTTGTCTATTTGATCTGATTTATAACTTTTCATCTATTTTTCTTTATAAGTTAGCCAATTTCTAAACGAATTACAATTAACCACTTACATAGAACAATAGATATTAAATATTAATTTGAATCTTTTAATGTAGAATTTACAATATGAATCCACTATTTTTACAGACCATTAAACGATACATATGAATATTTCAGAAAGTTTACAATGGTGTTACGCTACCAAGAAATTTGATTATAAGTTTTCTTTATGCTCTGAACAAATTCATATATTAGAAGAATCTTTTAATTTAACTACTACCTCATTTGGCTTGTAACCGATTGAAAATATAATCCTTAAATTGTAATTCCTATTTTGATATGCATAAAACAATAAGACAAACAGAACCCACACAACTTTGGAATCATTTCATCGATCTAAATGCAATTCCTAGACCTTCTAAAAAAGAAGAACGTATCGTAGAGTTTATGGTACAATTCGGTAAAAATCTTGATTTAGAAACAAAAGTTGATGCGATACAAAATGTACTTATAAAGAAACCAGCAACAGTAGGCTTTGAAAACCGAAAAACAGTAGTCCTACAATCTCACCTAGATATGGTACATCAAAAAAATGATGCTACTGAATTTGATTTTGAAACCGAAGGAATTCAAATGGAAATAAAACAAGGTTGGATTCATGCCAAAGGCACTACACTTGGTGCTGATAACGGAATTGGAGTTGCAGCGATCATGAGTATTCTTTCTTCTACAACAATAGAACATCCTGCAATAGAAGCTTTGTTTACAATCGATGAAGAAACTGGTATGACTGGAGCTATGGAGCTTCAACCAGGGTTTTTATCAGGTGACATATTATTGAATTTAGACACCGAAGATGATGATGAAATTTCAATTGGCTGTGCTGGAGGAATAGATATAACAAGCCGTACTAACTATAAAGAAACTCTTGTCAAACCCAATAGCCAAGCATTTAAAATAACTGTAAATAGATTGAACGGCGGACATTCTGGAATGGATATTCACAAAGGTTTTGGAAATACTAATAAAATATTAAATCGAATATTAGTACACCTAAACAAGCAGCTAGAATTTTCTTTGGTTTCTTTTAATGCTGGTAATCTAAGAAATGCAATTCCTAGAGAGGGTTCAGCAGATATAACAATTAAAAAAACCGACAACTTAAATTTAGAAAAAGGAATAACTATTATTTCTTCCCTTTTAAAACAAGAGTTTAAAGTTCAGGAACCTAATTTAAATATTAGTGTTGTAAAAATTAATACTCCTGATAAATCCATGAATTTTGAATTTCAGCAGACTTTCTTAAAAAGTATTTCGGCCGTTCACAACGGAGTTTTTTCTATGAATTCCAAAATCCCAGAATTAGTAGAAACTTCTAATAACTTAGCAAAAATACTTGTTAAGAATGGCTCCTTAGAAATTGCCTGTCTTACTCGTTCTTTTTCTGTATCAGGAAAAATCGACCTGGTTAATTCCATTAGAAGTGTTTTTGAATTGGCCAATTTCGATGTCAGTATTTCTGGTGATTATCCTGGATGGGAACCTAACCCCAATACAGAAATATGTGACTTATTAGACAAAACCTATCAAGAATTATTTAACGAAAAGCCAAATATCATGGCTTGTCATGCAGGATTGGAATGTGGAATTTTAGGAACTCACTACCCAAAAATGGAAATGATCTCTTTTGGACCTACTATTAGAGGAGCACATTCTCCAGATGAGAAAGTAAATATCCAATCGACTCAAAAGTTTTGGAAATATTTTTTAGAAATCTTAAAAAGAATTCCTTTAAAACAAAAAAAATCCAGACTTTAATCAGTCTGAATTTAGAGTACACCTACCTTTACTGTGATAATTTATTAGATCTCAGCCGAAATTAGTAAAGTATCGAAAAAACAGGGAGTATTATTCTATTTCACTTAAGAGATCACTCAACCTATTGAAAAATAAATCCTCAAAAAAATCATCAATGAAAAGCAAAAGACTAGAAGCAACGTGGGATTAAGAATACTTGTTAAAAATAGTAAATTTGAAAGTATGATTCTGCCCTGATATCTTATAGAATATTTTGAATATAACAATTTTTCTTTTAGTACTTTTGAAAAAAAGACATATTGAATTTTTCAAAAACTACAGAACAGAGCTCTCTTTATAATAATTTAGAGCAAATGTCTGCATCAGAATTGCTGACACATATAAATAACGAAGATAAAAAAGTTGCAATAGCGGTTGAAAAGGCAACTCCTCAAATTCTTGCATTAGTAGAACAAATTGTTCCTAAACTAAAACAAGGTGGTCGTGTTTTTTATATGGGAGCTGGCACAAGTGGTCGTTTAGGAATATTGGATGCTTCAGAATGTCCTCCTACCTTTGGAGTTCCTCACGAGTTAATTGTAGGACTAATTGCGGGTGGAGATACAGCAATTAGAAAAGCTGTTGAAGATGCAGAAGACAATACAGAGCAAGGTTGGCTAGATCTTCAAAAGCACAATGTCAGCCCTAAAGATATAGTCATCGGAATTGCTGCTTCTGGTACAACACCATATGTTTTAGGTGCATTAAAAAAAGCAAACAAAGCTAATATTATCACAGGTTCTATCACCATGAATGAAAACAGCCCCTTACATTTGATTGCAAAATACCCAATCGTAACAGTTGTTGGTCCTGAGTTTGTAACTGGTAGTTCTAGAATGAAAGCGGGTACAGCTCAAAAACTGATTTTAAATATGATTAGCACTTCCTCTATGATTTTGTTAGGTAAAGTCAAAGGGAACAAAATGATAGACATGAAACTCTCTAATTCTAAATTAGTAGATCGTGCAAATCGAATGGTCGTAGATACAATTCATGTTTCTAAAGAAGAAGCGACTAGCCTGTTAAAAAAACATGGAAATGTACGTAATGTTTTAGAAAATTATAAAAAATGAGCACTGATCAAAATATTTTAAAAAAAGGCTTAAAATTTATATTTGGAGCCATTCCTCTAATTATTTTTGCCCCTGTAACCATAAACATCGGTTTTTCTGCAATCAAAAAAGATGACAACTATATTTTTATTATCATTGGTTTTATTGCGGCAATCACTGCTATTGGACTTGTAATGAACGGAATTAGGATTGTACTGAAAGCTCTTTTTAACTAAGCATTTACTGCGTTTTTTGATGGTTATTGAATTAGCTCAAAAGTATCACCTACAAACCTGTTCCCTATTGACAAATACTATAACCAATACTCGCATAACTTAAGTTCAGCCGTGATAAAAAATGGAAGTAACATACTTTTTATTTCTTTAAAAATTTAGAATATTTTTTATTCATATTCAGATAAGTAATAAAAGTTGAGCATAGCACCGTTACAATTTTGTTTTTATGTAAAATATGAATAAAAAAGAAACAAATTTAATGCGTCATTTAAATGTTAAAGCGCTACAGGTCTTCTTCTCTAACCAATTAAACATTTCTAAAAATGCTGTTTCTCTTACTGTCCTAGCAGATAAAAACACGTCATGTAACGCATTTTCAATAGCTATTATAGTTACATCGTCTCCCAAAACGGATCCTATATTTTTCATGTCCTCAATATTTAAAACAGTATCAGAGACTTTTACTTCATCACTGTTTTTTTTTAGTAGAAATGATTTTTTGGAATGAAGCAACAAAACAGGAACTTGGATGTCAGATTTTCTCAAACTTCTCTGAGCATCAACTATTGCAACAAACCACTTAAAATAAATGGGATACCCTTGAATGGGCTTCCAATCCAAATTAAAATCCCATTCACCGTTATAGTCCTTATGTAAACTTGATGCATAAATAGCTGACAATCCATTGCTAACATTCCCATTTGGGAATATAAAAGCCAAGGGTTTCACTATATAATACAATAATTTAGTAAAAAACTTGGGTTGAGCTAAATCAAAAAATGGTGAATTTAAAATCAAACCTGCTATTGAATTCTTCAATTCTCCAGTGTTCATATAACAAGATCCGATCAATCCTCCTGTAGAATGCCCTAATAGATAAATCTTTGTACAGCTTTGTTTTATTATATTTATAGCTGCTGTAATTTCTTCAAAGTACTCTTCTATATTAGAGCAATAATTTGGTTTTTGATGTGCTAATAAAGACCTTCCGTATCTCCTTAAATCCAAAGCAAAAAAATCAAATTCATTCTTATGAAATTCCTGTGCTACATGAGGGTGAAAAAAATAATCAATAAACCCGTGTATATACAATACGCACTTTTTATTTGATTTATTTAATTTAGAATCAATTAATACCGCATGCAGGTTTACATCACTTTTACTGAACAATTCTATTTTTTTGAAGTTAAAATATTTTTCCAATATTAAATCCATACTCAATTATTTAATTTTCTCTTAAACTGACAACTTTTATTTGTCCAAGGGACTAAATACATATAGATGCGTCTTTTATTTTTTATTCAAAATTTCATCCATTATCCAAGTAGTATGAACTGCTGTTTCACCTGTTGAAGGGTGAGACACACCTTCTAATAATTGCTTTTCTATATTCTCCACATGATGCAACTGAATCGGGTCGGGGTTTTCTATAAATAAAGATTCTCTTTCCCCTTTTTTTTCTAAAACAATTGGTTCATCATTAAAAACAGCAAATCTAATAATTCCGTTGCTCCCCATAATTTCTACTTTATCCTGTTGGATATCCGCTCCAAAATTCCAACTTCCAGAACCCGTTACTCCTGAACCATGTACCCAGTTTCCTACAACTGCATCCATAGCGGTGTACAAGCCTTGTTGATTTTTTGAAATACCATTTGCCTCTGTCACGTCTCCCAATAAAAAAACAAACAAATCTAGTGCATGACTAGCCAAATCGTCAAAATATCCTCCGTAAGCTATCTTTTTATCTGTTCGCCAGTAGTAATCCATAGACGTATCCTGTAGACTGGCCGTTCGAGTATATACATAATTAACATACCGTACTTCTCCTATTTTATTTTGATCTAGCCATTCTTTTATTTTTAAAAATCGTGGTAATGACCTACGATAATAAGCTACAAACAAAGGTAGCCCCTTCTCTTCAAAGACTTTTTCTATGGAAATACATTCCTCGTAGCTTGGAGCCATTGGTTTCTCAATACAACATGGTTTTCCTGCTGCAGCAACTTTTAAAGCATATAAAGCATGGGAATCAGGTGGTGTTGCAATATAAACAGCGTCTACATCTGGGTCATTTATCAAATCATCAGCATTACTATAAAATTTGGGTACTTTATGTCTTTTCGCATAATTCTCCGCTTTTTCAATATCCCTTCTCATAACCGCATGCAACTCAAAATTGGCAGCTTCCTGATAAGCTGGTCCACTTTTACGCTCTGTAACTGAACCACAGCCAATAATTCCCCATTTATAATTTTTCATTTATCTTATTTTTTTATAAAAATAAAAAAACATTTTAAGCCAACAAATATCCTAGGACTATTTACAATTAAATCTTCCAAAAACATTTTACGCTACTTGGCTATTAATTACTATTTTTGTGACAAATTTTACGAATGTCCTCAAAGAAAGATTGGTTTACCGATTGGTTTAATACCAAATACTATCATATTTTATATCAGCACCGGGATGACTATGAAGCACAGATCTTTATGAATAATCTTATAAAATATTTAAAATTACCTAAAAGAAGCTCTATTTTAGATTTGGCTTGTGGTAAGGGTAGACATTCTATTTATTTAAATTCTTTAGGATATCGTGTTACAGGTGCAGACTTGTCTATCAATAGTATCAGGCACGCAAACAACTCGAAAAACGAACGATTAGATTTTATAGTGCAGGATATGCGCTTACCTTTTCCTGTAAAAGTAGATGCCGTGTTTAATTTATTTACAAGCTTTGGTTATTTCTCAGATGACATAGAAGACATTCGTGTCATAGAAAACATAAAAATGGCATTGAACGATAAAGGTATTGCTGTAATTGACTATCTGAATATAATAAAAACAGTAAACAGCTTAGTACCCCGTGAAACTATCATTTTGGACGATATTGAGTTTCATATTAGCAAAGAAGTAAAAAATGATTTTATCATCAAAAAAATAGAATTTACAATTGAAGGGAAATACCATAGTTACTTTGAAAGAGTCAAATGCCTTACATTAACTCGATTCGAAAACATAATTGAAAGTGCAGGTTTACGTATCAAAAATACTTTTGGTGATTATAATTTACATGCTTACAACGAAGACAATTCGAATAGATTAATTTTAATTATAGGAGTATGATATACAGTTTATTAATCTTATCTGTACTAATAGGAGCTGTTTTAGTAACTGTTTTCAAACCTCAACAAACCTCTGTACGGTTGTTGCTTTCCTTTAGTGGCGCCTATTTATTAGCTATTACCATTTTGCATTTATTACCCGAAGTATTCGGTTCTGCACATACAAACCACTCTAACAATTCACTGAGTTCAAATACAATAGGTGCTTTTATATTATTGGGAGTTTTAATACAATCTATTTTAGAGTCTTTTTCTAAAGGAGCTGAACACGGACACATCCACAATCACTCTCACTCAGCAGAATTCCCTTGGTTGTTGTTTGTAAGTTTGAGTATACACGCATTATCAGAAGGAATTCCAATTGGTTACCAAGAAGATACAGAATTATTATGGGCAATAGTTGTACATAAAATTCCTATTAGTATCGTTTTGGCTACTTTTTTACTAAATTCAAAACTTCCAAAAGTTTACAGCTATGCCTTTTTACTTCTTTTTTCTTTGATGAGCCCAATAGGATTATTGGCTTCAGAAAAATTTGAATTTTTCATTCATTATCACAAAGAAATTACGAGTGTTACAATTGGTATCTTTTTACATATTTCTACCATTATATTATTTGAAAGTTCTAAAGACCATAAGTTCAACTATTCAAAATTTATCGCAATTTTATTAGGAATGGGAGTTGCCTTTTTAGGTTAAAAATCACTCCTATCCAAAATAAATTCATTACAAACAAAACCTAGTCATTTCATTAACTTTATTGTGTGTTTTTTTTGTGATTTTTTTTACCCCCCCTTGTATTGTTCTATCTGGCGGTTTTCCTTTCTTCAGGAATGGCTCATCTAGCCTTTTTATAATTCAATTCCCACAAAGATAATAAACTAAAAAAACAGATAATCTACAGGTTAAAAGTCAAAATTGAAATCTAAAACTGAAAAGAGCATTATGCAACGGTCTTAGTATGTGTTTGCCCTGTGAGAGTAGCGGATTTTATTGTATCACCTAAAGATAATTTGAGACGCAAAATAATCACTCTCTTTTTTGTCTTTTTATAATCGTTTAGAGCAGGATTGCTATTCTACTTATTTTTATAATTAATTATTTTAGGAACAAATTCTAAAATGTATCTTTGCATTCCGAAAACAACTTTAGTTTGTTTTCATAAAACACAATATTTAAGCATGTCATTTTTAGAAGAAATACAACGTAGACGTACCTTTGGTATTATATCCCATCCTGATGCAGGAAAAACAACACTTACCGAAAAATTATTATTGTTTGGAGGTGCTATTCAAGAAGCAGGAGCTGTAAAAAACAATAAAATAAAAAAAGGAGCTACTTCCGATTTTATGGAAATTGAACGTCAACGTGGAATTTCTGTGGCTACTTCAGTGTTGGCATTTATTTACCGAGATAAAAAAATAAATATTCTAGATACTCCTGGACACAAGGATTTTGCTGAAGATACTTTTAGAACTCTGACTGCGGTTGATAGTGTAATTGTAGTTATTGATGTAGCTAAAGGTGTGGAAACCCAAACTGAAAAACTAGTTGAAGTTTGTAGAATGCGAAAAACTCCGATAATTGTATTTATCAATAAATTGGACAGAGAAGGTAAAGATGCTTTTGACTTATTGGATGAAGTAGAACAAAAATTAGGACTAAAAGTAACTCCAATGAGTTTCCCTATCGGGATGGGTTATGACTTTAAAGGAATCTATAATATATACGAAAAAAAATTAAATCTTTTTTCTAACGATCAAAAAACAACAGTTGCAGAAGGTATTGAATTTACGGATATCAACAGTCCTAAATTGGATAAAATCATAGGAAACGCTTCAGCAGAAACCTTAAGAGAAGATATTGAAATGGCGGTGGGTGTTTATCCTAAATTCGATCAAAAGGCTTATTTAAAAGGAGATCTGCAACCCGTATTTTTTGGTTCTGCTTTAAACAACTTTGGTGTAAAAGAATTGTTAGACTGTTTTGTAGACATTGCTCCTACACCTCAGCCTAAAATGAGTGATACAAGAATGATTGACTCTAAAGAAGAGAAACTAACTGGCTTTGTATTTAAAATACATGCGAATATGGATCCAAAGCACAGAGATCGATTGGCTTTTCTTAAAATCGTTTCAGGAACATTCAAAAGAAATCATCCATATTTACACGTAAGAAATAATAAAAAAGTAAAATTTTCTAGTCCAAATACCTTCTTTGCAGAGAAAAAAGAAATTGTAGACACTTCTTACCCTGGGGACATTGTAGGCTTACACGATACAGGAAGTTTTAAAATTGGTGATACCCTGACAGAAGGAGAACAAATCAACTTTAAAGGAATTCCAAGTTTTTCTCCAGAACATTTTCGCTATGTAAACAATGCAGATCCTTTAAAATCAAAACAGCTATACAAAGGGCTAGATCAATTGATGGATGAAGGAGTTGCTCAGTTATTTACTTTAGAGTTAAATGGCCGAAAAGTTATCGGTACCGTAGGTGCACTTCAGTATGAAGTTATTCAATACCGACTAGAACATGAATATGGAGCTAAGTGTACTTATGAAAACTTACCGATGCACAAAGTTTGTTGGGTAGAACCTTCTCAAAACAATGAAGAGTTTAAAGAATTTAAAAGAATAAAACAACGCTACCTCGCCAAAGACAAACGTGGGCAACTCGTCTTTTTAGCTGACTCTGCATTTACAATTCAGATGACACAGGACAAGTACCCAACTGTTAAATTACATTTTACTAGCGAATTTTAATTAAAGGTACTCGTTTGAAAAAGATTCCTGTTTTTTTATGCCTACTTCTAAGCTTTTTCATAAAAGCTCAGGACGAGCATAAAAATATTAAATCCCTTTCTGGTTACGAAATTGAAAACTCTATCAAATTAAATTACATACCCGTTGACATTCAATTGGGAGAAATTCCAATGGGAATATTAGGAGTGCATTATGATTTTAGTTTGAATAAAAATTTCTACGCCGGAGTTGGAATATTTACTGCTGTCAAAGGAGATCAAGGTGGATTATTTACCCTTGGAGCAGAAGTAGGATTTCAACAAAAAATTTATAGAAACCTCTATTTTGACACTGACTTTCACTTTGGTGGTGGCAGTGGATACCGATACCTAGTAAAAGATGGTGCATTTGTAAACTATAATATCGGACTTAAGTACAAAATCAAAAAAATAGCATTTGGACTGCAATACAGTTACTTTAACTTTTACAATGGTCATATTAAAAGCAAAAGTTTTTCTGGTTTTGTAAGTATTCCAACAAAACTGTTATTTACAGACTATGAAAATGCCAACAATAAATATAAGATCGTTGCAAGGTAAATAAAGACCGTTGCAAGGTACATGACAAAAACAAAGACCCAAACTTAGGATATAAATCATTGTTTGTTAGCTTATTAAGATGTATATTCAAGCCATGAAACTACAAATAACACCTACTTTTGCAGATAGCATTTGTGATTTACGCACAAGAAAGATAAAAGCTACATTTTTTAGTCAAATAAAT
>NZ_JBAHZZ010000113.1:0-5595 GCF_037132785.1 Flavicella sp.
ATATGGTCTGCATTAATCGTACAACTCATTATGCTAGTTATACAACGAAAAGTAAAACGAAAATAGGCATACTCAAATATGGTGTCTGTAATGAGATTCCATCTTATGACCTATATCAATCTTTTTAAATTTCTTGAAAATCCAAGTAATGGTAATCTTTAATTTTGAACTCATTATTTCTAGTTTAATTTATAGGGTGGGAATCAATTGGATTTTTCACGGTTAGAAATTAATTATTGTCGATATTTGGCTCCATATTTAGCAGTAAAAAACCTCCATTAATTATATCACTGTGCTTAATTTCATTCGTGTTTAAAACATCACCATTGAGCTCCATTTTATTTACATATACATTTTCTGGGCTGTTATCAATAGTTTCAATTTCAAACACACCTTCAGGATAATAATCTTTATTTAATTTGATTGATATTTTATCAAAGATAGGACTTGTTATTTGATACGATGGATTACTCTCTGTACCACCATTCATTTGAAACAAACCAATTTTCATCAATACAGCTAAACTCCCCATTAATCCTTGGTCTTCATCTCCATTATAACCAGATGATGGAGACAAACCACTAAATGTTTTACGAACTACATTTCGTGTCCAATATTGGGCTAAGTCTGGCCTTTCTAATTGATTAAAAATATGTGACGTTTGTATGGATGGTTGGTTTCCAAAATTAATTGGAATTCTTCTGTATTCAGGATGTTCTTCAAGCTCATGTGAGGTTCCTGCACTAAAATTTAATTTTTCAGCTTCTTCAAATTGACTATTTAATTTTTTAACAGCTTCTTCATTTCCTCCCATCAATTTTGCTAATCCTTTTAAATTGTGAGGCACAAACCAAGTTGCTTGTGCTGCATTAGCTTCTATAAATCCGATTTTGTATTTATAAGGATCAAAATTTTCATACCATTTGCCATTTACATCTTTAGGGCGCATCCAGCCAGAAACTTTATCATAAACATTTTTAAAATTTGCTGAACGGTTCATGAAATAATAATAATCGTCTTGATTGCCTAATTTTTTGGCTAACTGTGCCAAGGTCCAATCTTGATATGCGTATTCCATAGTAAGGCTGGAGCCATCTTGATGACCACCAAATGTACCCTCTGGAATAGGATAAGGAACATAATTATTCTCCATATAATACTTTAGTCCTCCACCAAGGTTTGTTCTATGTTCATAACCAGACTTTTCCATAATACCCCCTGCCATATGGTTTTTTTTGAGTACTTGGTATATGGACTCTAGATCTTTAGTGATTAACCCTTCTTGAATTGCACTGACAATGAAAGGGGTGCTAGATGCTCCAGTCATAACATAGGTATAATTACCTCCAGATGGACCTCTAGGTATTAGACCTCCATCTTTTTGATATTGCAACAGTGATTGCACAAATTCCTTCTTTATCTCTGGGTATACAAGTCCCCACAAAGTATTTATAGTCCATTGTGCACCCCAAAAAGAATCAGAATTATAATGATTAAATTTAGGTGTACCGTTTTCATTTAATGGTAGCTGCCCAACTCTAAATTTGTCACCAGTATTATCTGGATACTCACCATTAGCATCACTTATAATTCTTCGCCCTTGCAATGCGTGCCATAAGTCAGTATAAAACCTTCTTTGATCTATTTCTGAACCTCCTTCTATAATAATCCTACCTAATAAACGCTCCCATTCTGATTTTGATTCATTTACAACATTCTCAAAATTCCATTTCGGGAGTTCCTTTTTTATATTGTTAGTCGCGTTCTCTATTGATGTATATGAAACACCTGCTTTCATTAAAACAGGCTTGTCTGTTTTTTCTAATTTTATTAAATAACTCCCCGTTATCTCGTCCAATTCAACAGACTCAACTTTTGTATCTAAATGAATTTTAAAAAATATTGTTAATGGTTTTGGTCTTCGGTGGGTTGGAGCAGCAATGAACTTACCAGACAACTCATAATCACTTATTTTTTGCAATTTCCCTTCTATATTTTTACAAGGTCCTAATTTGGTGTTTAAGTTGAATAAAATTGCTCCTCTTTCATTTTTCGGGAATTCATATTTATGAAACCCAACTCGAGTTGTACTGGTTAATGACACTTTAATATTATACCTATCTAACTCTAGATAATGATAACCTGGTTTTATCAATTCTTTTTCATGACTAAACTTTGAATAAAAATCTAAATAAACACTTTTTTCATTTTCTTTTGATAGTACTACTGGCATAACAGATAATCCTGATATTTGCCACGCATGAATATGACTAAAGCCTTTAATTGTGTCTACTTTATAACGATAGCCACTGCTCCAAGCACCGTCAATTTCAGTGTCTGGACTTAAATTCACCATTCCAAAAGGTCTGCTTGCTGACGAAAAGAAAAACCATCTTGAATTCTCAGTATCAAGTAATGGATACACCTTATCAACTATGCTATACCTTTTTGTATTCACGACAGTTTTCAGCTCTTCTTCACATGATGTCAGAAGTAGAAATACTGCGCCTACTATGATTAGTTCACTTTTAAAGATATGTTTTAATTTCATGTCTTTCAATTTTTAATTTTTTAACTTAAACAAGTCTTTGTAAATCCTTTCCTTTCAATTATTGCAACGTCTCTTTTTGGAGTCAATAAGTTTAATTGAAAGTCAAAGGACTTAATTTATAAAATTAGTACTATCCTTAATTTAATTTTGTCACTTTTCTATACATCAATTAAATATAGCAGCTTAAAAAATAGGACTACCTATATTTATCTAACAAAATTAACTTTCTTTTCTAATCCAGAACGACTCTTGATTAAGAAACTAATAATCAGAATTTTGCGTCATTGTATCAGGAGAAATCACCAATTCATTATTAGGAATAGGACGCAAATAATGTTGACCAGAGTCAAATACTCCGTGATCCATATAATGAGGGTTATGCATTTCTAATCGTTCTACTAATTTACCTGTACGTTTTAACACGGTCCATCTATTCTCTTCACCTGCTAGTTCTAATACACGTTCATCTAATATTTCATCAATAGATATTAATGTATAATGATTTGCTACTCCTGTTGCGCGCTCTCTAACTATATTTAAATGTGACAATGCTGAAGTCGTATTTCCTGCGCCTAAATGCGCCTCTGCTGCCAACAAATGTGCGCCTGCAACTCTAAAAACAAAAGTATCACGACTACCCTCTGCTTCTGATTGAATAATTTCATCATCAAATTTCTTAAAAATAGGAAAGTGAATATATTGATTTGGGTTTAAAGTATATAAATATCTCGTTCCTGTAATATCATTTGGCACTACAAATGAATATTCCTTGGATTCAAGCTAACCCTTAGAGATCATCGTACCCAGGAGTTTGAGTAATAGTTCCGTTAGTTCTTAAAATCTCGGATCTATTAACGGGAATAAAATTCAATCTATCATCCCACACTCTATCAAACAACAGAACAGGTGTATAGGTTTTTACACCTGTAGTAACATCTTTAATGATATCTAATCCAAATAAATCTACAACTTCTGTATACTGAGCAATACCCCATCTTCTTACGTCAAAGTATCTATGTTCTTCAAAAACCAATTCAATTCGTCTTTCATTATACAGTCTTTGTCTAAGATTTTCTCCAGTAACAGTATTAGAAATTTCTGGCATACCCACTGTAGGTCTAGCTCTTATTAAATTTAGATACTGTCTGCAAGTTGCTTCATCTCCAAGTTCAAACATAGCTTCTGCATAGTTAAGGTATATTTCACCCAATCTGAAAAAAGTAAAAGGAGAGGTGTAATTATCAGCCCAACTCAAATCGACTTCAACTCCGGGCATAAATTTTCTCAATGTATAATTACTACGAGGATTATCTCCACTTTCTTTATAAGAATCATATCCCCATGTTGCTTCATCTGATGCAACCCACTTCTCAAGAGTTTCTCCATGATATTCAGTTCCATCAAAATTTACAGATTGATATAAACGAGGGTCACGATTGGCATATGGATTCTGCGGATCGTATCCTGAAGCCAAATTTACTGTAGTATTTACAAAATTCACTTTGTTAAATGCAGGTTCTCCATTTACCATGTCGTAATCATTTACCAAATTTTGAGATGGTCCACCAGCGGCAGCCCAACCCCCATAAGCACCCCACCTACGACCAAGCATATACATCGGTTGAGAATGATAATTTGTAGAAGTATAATTCCTACTCCATATCAATTCATTATTAACCGCTCCAGATTCTGCATTAAAAAGTGTTGTGTAATCAGGATGAAGAGAAAATAAATTATCATTAATTAAATCAAATGCTGCATCTGCTGCCTTTTGCCATTTTGTTATGTCATTTTCTGGATTAAACAAAGGGCTTGCCGTATATAAATACATTCTAGAAAGTATCGCTTTGGCAGCCGATTGAGTTACTCTTCCAAAATCAGATTCATCAGCGTGAATAGCATTTGGAAGATCAGACATTGCCGCAGTAATATCCGATTCTATGTATTCTACACATTCATCAATAGTATTCCTTGTTAGCACAGGAATATTATCTAAATCGTAAATTTCTTCTACAATAGGAACTCCTCCATACCTTACAGTTAACCTGAAGTACATATAGGCACGAATAACTCTTGCTTCAGCGACTAAAACCGTACGTTCTTCCTCTGACAATACCTCATCAAATTTCATTTTATCTAGGAATATTAATATTTCTCTAATAAGACTGTAGTCGTTAATCCATGTATTGACACTACCACCACCTCTATGATTTGTCCTATCACTTATATTATCAGAGTTAAGCGTTGCGTTTAATATTGGACCAGGATATCGACTCACATCATTAAAACACATTTCATCGGTTGCCTTGGCCATCATATTTGAACCTTTTGCAACTTGAATACCACTGTAGATATGATTATGGTATGCTCTAATTAATGCTGCATCTGTCCATACTTCAGTTTCCGTAATACGATCTGTCGGATCAATATCAAGAATATCATCGTTACATGAATAAAGTGAAATTATTGCTGTTATTATATAAAGTATTTTTTCCATTTTTTTTATTTAAAATTTAATATTGAAACCAAAATTGATTACTTTAAGTTGTGGATAGTAAATCGTTTGACCACTCACTTCAGGATCAGTAAAATCTATCTCTTTGGCCCAAGTGAGTAAATTAGATCCATTTATATAAAATCTAACATTTTCTAATTTTACTTTTGATGTTAACATTGTTGGTAAGTGATAACCAATCTCTGCACTTTTCAATCTAATAAATGAAGCATCATACAAAAAGAAAGTAGTATTCCCTATATCATTATGTCGAGCTCTTGGCATAGCTCCATCAGGATTATCTAATGTCCACCTATCTTCCGCTCTCTGCACATAGGAATTTGCTGGTTCAGTCGTTCCTAAACCTTTAAATCTCCTGAAATAGTTAACAGCACCTGCTTGTCCTTGAAAAAACAGATTCAAATCAAAATTTTCATAGGTCAAACCTGTACTCAAACCGAACACCCATTCAGGTGTTGATGTTTTATCATTTCTAACTCTATCATTATCATTGATAACACCATCATTGTTTTTGTCTATAATTTTAATA
>NZ_JBAHZZ010000158.1:0-7418 GCF_037132785.1 Flavicella sp.
CTAAAAACTAAAGGAAAATGAACCAAAAAATAGATCCATAACTAACATAAACAATGAAAATAAGAAAAAAAATATAAATTTTAGATTTAAAAAGTCAAAATTGAAATCTAAAAATGAAAAGAGCATTATGCAACGGTCTTACACTGTCAATATCTCGTAATCAAAAAAAAGATTGTTTGCCGTAGAAAAAAAGAAAAAGAGTGTAGATTTGCAGACATAGTCGAATTTAACATTGTACCAATTGAAAGTAATTGAAAATTACAAGAATTTTAAAGACTCAAAAAAATCTATTGTAACTATTGGAACTTTTGATGGGGTGCATATCGGTCATCAAAAAATAATTGAGGAGCTGGTAGCTACAGCAAAAAAAGAAAACTGTAATTCTGTATTACTAACTTTTTTCCCTCACCCTAGGATGGTTTTACAAAAAGAAAATTCAATTAAATTAATCAACACAATTGATGAAAGAATTGAAATGTTACAAAATACGGGGTTAGATTATTTAATTATTCATCCTTTTGACACTGAGTTTTCTCGTTTATCGGCATTTGATTTTGTCAGAAATATTTTGGTAAATCATTTAAATACTTTTCAATTAGTTGTTGGTTACGACCATCGATTTGGGAGAAATAGAGAAGGAGATTTTGAGCAGTTACAGGAGTATGGATATATATATAATTTTTCGGTACAAGAAATCCCTGCACAGGATATAAATGAAATTTCTGTAAGCTCTACTAAAATAAGAAAAGCACTTGCTGAAGGGGAAATAAGAAAAGTGACTAAATATTTAGGTCATGCGTTCTCTGTATCTGGCACAGTAGTAAAAGGAGAGCGTTTAGGAAATACGATTGGCTACCCTACAGCAAATCTAGAAATTAAAGAGTCTTATAAATTAATTCCTAAAAAAGGAGCTTATTTAGTAAGAGCGAAAATCAATGATATTTATGTTGATGGAATGATGAATATTGGAGTTCGCCCTACGGTAGATGGAGTAAATCAAACCATTGAAACTCATTTTTTTGACTTTAATGAAGATCTCTATAAAAATAAAATTCAGATTGAATTGATTGAATTTTTAAGAGAAGAACAGAAATTTGAGTCGGTGGACGCTTTGAAAAAACAATTGACTGAAGACAAAATTAAATCTTTAAAATTATTGAAAAAGTAAAGGCGAAGGTTTTTTACATTATTGAAAGGCTTTTTTATTTCAAATTTATAGAACCAAACTATTTTTGTTTTATAAGCTATTAGAAAATCTATTTTTATAAATTTGCATTTTTAAAATAGATAGAAAATGTTACAGGTTCACTTTATAAAAGACAATAAAGAAACTGTTTTGGCTGGATTGGCAAAACGTAATTTTAAAAATGCTGAAAGCACAATAGATGCTGTAATTCAGGCAGATAAAGACAGAAAATCTACTCAAGGTTCTTTAGATGCAGTTTTAGCAGAATCTAATAAGATTTCTAAAGAAATAGGATTTTTATTCAAATCCGGAGAGTCTCAAAAGGCGAATATTTTAAAAGAGAAAACAGTTTCTTTAAAAGAAGAATCAAAAATATTGACAGAGAAATTAATCTCTATAAATACAGCTTTACAAAATCTTTTATATAAAATACCAAATATTCCGAATGAAATAGTACTCGCTGGTAGTTCAGAAGAAGACAATGAAATTATTTTTACAGAAGGAGAAATTCCTAAACTGTATAAAGGAGCATCTCCACATTGGGAGTTGGTTAAGAAATATGATATTATAGATTTTGAATTAGGAAATAAAATTACTGCTGCTGGTTTTCCTGTTTATAAAGGGAAAGGTGCAAGATTACAACGTGCCTTGATCAATTATTTCCTGGATAAAAATACGGAAGCAGGGTATCTAGAAATTCAGCCTCCATATTTGGTAAATGAAGCTTCAGGTATTGCAACGGGTCAACTACCAGATAAGGAAGGGCAAATGTATCATGATGCTAAGGATGATCTCTATTTGATTCCTACAGGAGAGGTACCCGTAACTAATATTTATAGAGACGTGATTTTAAAAGAAGAAGAACTCCCTGTGTTAAACACGGCTTATTCTCCTTGTTTCAGAAGAGAAGCTGGCTCTTATGGAGCACATGTTCGCGGATTGAATCGCCTGCACCAATTTGATAAAGTTGAAATTGTTCGTCTAGAAAAACCAGAAAATTCTTATAAAGCATTACATGGAATGGTAGAGCATATAAAAGAAATTTTACGAGAGTTAGGCTTACCTTTTAGGATTTTAAAATTATGTGGCGGAGATTTAGGGTTTAACGCTGCGTTGACTTACGATTTTGAAGTTTTTTCAACGGCTCAAAATAAATGGTTGGAGGTTAGTTCTGTTTCGAATTTCGAAACTTTTCAAGCAAACCGTTTGAAATTACGATATAAAAATAGTGTTGGTGAAAATCAATTGGCACACACCTTAAATGGTAGTTCATTAGCACTTCCTAGAATTTTGGCAGCCTTATTAGAAAACAATCAAACGCAAGAAGGAATTAAAATACCGACAGCATTAGTACCTTATACCGGATTTGACATTGTCAACTAATATTAAATTGTTTTTAAAACAAAAAGTCTCTGCGTAAATTACAAAGGCTTTTTTAGTCATAAAAAACATTGTAACAAGTCTTTTATACTCCATTCTAAATAGGTTTCTAAGTTTTTATTATTAAACAAAGGTGAATTGGGCATCTCTATTATTCTACCTATCTTTGGACTTGAAAAAATAAATCAAAATCACGAAATGTACATTTACAATATCACAACAAATATAGAAGAGTCTGTGGAAAATGATTGGTTACTTTGGATGCAGGAAATTCATATTCCAGAGATGTTAAAAACAGGAAAGTTTTTAGCTGCAAAAATGTGTAAAGTACTCGTGAAAGGAGATATGGGAGGTGCAACATATAGCGTGCAGTATACTGCTGAAACCAAAGAAGCGTTGGAGTCTTTTTACAAAGAGGATTCGGTTGATTTAAAAAATAAAATGAATTCTAAATATACTGGAAAATTTGTTTTTTTTGAAACTGAAATGAAATTAATCGACAAGCAATTTTCATCGAATAACTAGTACTTGATGATTATTTGCCTTTAACTGATGTTTAAAGCAAATGTCTAATAACAAAATAACATAGGACATGACAGTAAGAGCAAAAAAACATTTAGGACAACACTTTTTAAAGGATGAACAGATTGCTCGTGATATAGCAAATAGTTTGACTGAAATTGGTTATGATACCGTTTTGGAAATTGGACCTGGCATGGGGGTAATGACAAAGTATTTACTTGAGAAAAATTATACTACGCATGTTGTAGAAATAGATGCAGAATCTGTTGAGTATCTTCAAAACACCTATTTGAATTTAGCGCCTAGAATTATTTCTAAGGATTTTTTAAAAATGGATCTTTCAGAATTTTTTCAGAAGCAATTTGCAATAATAGGCAACTTTCCTTATAATATATCTACCCAAATAGTTTTTAAAACTTTAGAATATAGAAACTTAATACCTGAATTTTCAGGCATGTTTCAAAAAGAAGTTGCTGAGAGAATAGCAGAGAAAGCAGGGAGTAAAAAATATGGAATATTGTCTGTATTTGCACAAACTTTCTATGATGTGGAGTATTTATTTACTGTGCCACCAACGGTTTTTGACCCACCACCAAAAGTTGAATCAGGAGTGATTAGAATGATTCGTAAAAAGAATTATTCTTTGCCCGTAGATGAAAAATTATTTTTTAGAGTTGTAAAGACGGCTTTTGGACAACGAAGAAAAATGTTAAGGAGTAGTTTAAAGTCTTTAAATTTATCTGATGCTTTGAGAGAAACCGAATTGTTTACAAAAAGACCAGAACAATTATCTGTAACAGAATTTATTAACCTTACAACATTAATAGAGAATGATGCACATTGAAATTACAGACATTTTCTTAGATGAACTCAAAGAGCTGATTGCTAAGGGTGATAACCAGGCAATATCAATTCTTTTTGAAGAGGTTCATCATGCCGATTTGGCTGAGGTTTTAGAAGAATTAGATTTTGAAGAAGCCGTATTTATCATTCGCCTCTTAGACACAGAGAAAACTTCAGATATTCTTACTGAACTTGATGAGGATACTAGAGAAAAAATTCTTAGAGAGTTATCTTCAGAAGAGATAGCTAAAGAAATAGATGAGTTAAATTCTGATGACGCTGCGGATATTATCGGAGAATTACCTGAAGAACAGAAAAAAGAAGTAATTTCTCAAATCGAAGATGTTGAACATGCTAAGGATATTGTAGATCTTCTAAGGTATGATGAAGATACAGCTGGAGGTTTAATGGGAAAAGAGTTGATAAAAGTCAACGAAAACTGGACCAACTTACGTTGCGTAAAAGAAATGCGTAAACAAGCTGAAAACTATGATAAGGTTCACACAATTTATGTGGTAGATGATAATGATGTTTTAAAAGGATTATTGTCTTTAAAAAGTTTACTTACTACTTCAACAAGAACTCCTGTGAAGGAAGTATATAATCCTAAAATCACTTATGTTAGAGCAGATGAGAATGATGAGGATGTTGCCAAAACCATGCAAAAGTATGATTTATTTGTAGTTCCAGTTGTTGATGAAATGAATCGATTGTTAGGGCAAATTACCTTGGATGATGTGGTAGATGTAATTCGTGATGAAGCGGATAAGGATTACCAAATGGCAGCGGGTATCATAGAGGATGTTGAGGCAGATGACAGTATTCTTCAATTGACAAAAGCTAGATTGCCTTGGCTTATATTAGGACTTTTAGGAGGATTGGGAGCTGCTTCAATTATGGGAGGCTTTGAAGACGCTTTAAAAACCTATCCTGTATTGTTTTTCTTCACGCCTTTAATCGCTGCAATGGCGGGTAATGTAGGTGTTCAATCCAGTGCAATTATGGTACAGGGTATAGCAAATAATAACATCAAGGGAAGTATCATTAGTCGTTTGTTAAAAGAGGTTGGGTTAACTTTATTAAACGGTTTGGCTTTAGCCTTTCTTGTATGTGTCTACGGATTCTTTCAAATTGAAAATAGTACAATTACATGGGTCATTGCAATGGCTTTGATAATCGTGATTATTTTAGCGGCAGTTATAGGTACGTTTATTCCTGTTTTTTTACATAGAAATGGAATTGATCCTGCCCTAGCTACAGGTCCTTTTATTACAACGAGTAATGATATTGTTGGAATTTTAATTTATTTTATGATCGCCAAATGGATGTTGGGGTTCTAATGATTCAATTTTAATTTATCTAAGAAGTTCCATAATACAATACCAGTAGTTACTGATATATTTAGTGAATGTTTTGTTCCAAATTGAGGGATTTCAATACAGTAGTCAGAAGCGGTTACGACTTCTTGTTGAACGCCTTTTACTTCATTTCCCATTATAATGGCATATTTTTGATTTTTTAACACTTCAAAGTTGTGAAGCATCGTAGCGTTGTCAGCTTGCTCAATAGAGACTACTTTATAACCAGACTTTTGAAGTTTTATCACAACATCTAGGGTGTTTTCTGCATATTCCCAATTAACAGTGTCAGTAGCTCCTAAAGCTGTCTTATGAATGTCTTTGCTCGGTGGAGTCGCAGTGATGCCACATAAAAATATTTTCTCAACAACAAATGCGTCACTTGTTCTAAAAACAGATCCGATATTATTTAAACTTCTAATATTATCTAAAATAACAATTAAGGGAATTTTTTCAGTTTCTTTAAATTCTGAAACTTCAAGTCTATTTAATTCATTGTTTTTTAGTTTACGCATACTTTGAGTGTTTGAAACGTTAAAATTAGTGCGATTTATGGATTCCTACAAATTTATTTGTAAGATTACTGCCTCTTTATATGCAGTGAAAAACTATTAAAACCCGAATCATTATAATGTCAACTTGGAGGATGGAACGGATAGGTAAAAAGAAAAGCAATATAAAAAACATCAATTTTGCCAACAATATAATTAACCTATAGAATTATAGATATGCCATAATCCTGTTGAAAGTGGTTTTGTTGCCGCCCCTGTAGATTGGATTTACACCAAATAAACATCCAAATGATTGATTATATCAGTTAAAAAATAACAGCACCTTTATCATTGGTCTAAACAAAAAAACAAGCACCAAAATTAGCTGCTTGTTTTTTACTTCCATTTTACAAATCTAATATTTTAAATTTGTTGCGTTAACTTATTGAGTACAGCATAAGACATATAGCTTTGACCTCTCGATAAACTATATGCTTAGTTCTTTTAGTTCATTTCAGGGTCAGATCTACGAACACCAGCATTTGTATGTACATTTCCTACTTCTGTAATCACCACTCCTTCTGGACCTGCCATTTGCCAATGTGCCGATTCTACTTTTGATAAAGCAGCAAAATCTCCTTCGTTAGCCTCAATAATATGATTGGTAGATACTTTTCCGTTCCAGTGTGTTTTAGGCACTACAACTTGAGGGAATTGGTCACGATTGTTTTCGCCTATCCCAACTATATAACTTTTTCCGTGTCTAATTAACCAACCTTCCATTTTTGCAGGATTACCTTCTGCCGCAAAATGCATATGTTCGCCCAGCATTTGACCTGGCAATAGAAATATATCCATTAACATATATTGGTCTTCTTCATTGTTTACAAACATTACAGATGCCAATCCTAATTCTGCATAATTACCTTTGTTATAATCTGTAAGCCAAATTTTTTCTCTCAAACCAGCAAAAACAGGATAATCGTGATATTCAAGCATTTCGATTAATGCATCCTTTGCTTTTTCTACTAAAAATTTTCCGCTAGCATCATAAAATTGCTCATTTGTAAATTTCAACTCTTTTTTCGAATCGACTATTGCCTCTTTTTCGGTGACTATTGTCTTTTTTTTAGTTTTATCGACACAGCCAGTAAAAAGAATAACAATCATTAATGGACATAATAATATTAGTTTTTTCATAAAATTTATTTTGTATTTGTACTGTTTTTTACTCGTTATAATATAATCTTGTGTGTTTTTAATTCTGACTAGGGTTTTTGTAATATTTGAAAATCAGCTAATCGATTGTCATTTGTGTTTTTTCATACTAACTAAACATTAGTCTTTAAGAGTTATTATCTTTCCCGAAAAAAAAAGGAATTACTCACAACGTAATTGTATCTATAAAGTTGCGGGTTTTATAAAAAATTATATTTTTCGCAAAGATAAAGGTAAATCCTCAAATGATCGACAAAAAAACAATTTTATATATGCATTGCCAGGGCAAACTCACACTTTTATGTTTATCACTTTTAAAAGGTAATCATGATTCCACCCCGCTTTAAGTCTCTTTCCAGCAACACCTTGTTTTTCAGTTTTTTTATTTTTCAATAGATTTAGTGCTATCTTAAGTAATAT
>NZ_JBAHZZ010000192.1:0-10096 GCF_037132785.1 Flavicella sp.
TTTTTCATCTAAAAGAGTCTCAATTTATATTCTTTCTTTACGAGTAAGTCGTCTATGTTTTTTTACTACCATTTTACAAATCTATAAATTTAGATTTGTTGCGTTAAGTTATTGAATGGAGGAAACGCTGTTGACAACGCTCTTGTTGTTTTGTCATGCTTTATCGAAAGTAAGGATGCCATTCCTGTAGCTGTAGGGTAAGAACTTGAACTTATTAAATAATTCGTATATAAATCAACAAAATTATCCGTCTTTTTTCTTCTCAAAGTTATTAACAAGACAGAACATTATTTTCTTAAATCTAAATTATTACTGCGCAAGGTGAGTTATTAAGATAACACCTAAGTTCCGTAAGTATCATTTCATATTTTTTACTTCTTTATTTTTTGCTATTCCTTCGTAATTTTTCAAATACGACTATCAACTCTTCTAACTTTTCTTTATTTGTATCTGCCAAATTATTTTGTTGACCTATATCTTCTTTAAGGTTATACAATTGATATCCGTTTGAATTACCAATTTCAATATTTACATGTTTCAAGATTGATACCCCCTTATATGGCGGAATCATCACCCAGTCTCCTTTTTTAAGCGCAGTTCTAGATGTGGCTTCTAGAATCAACTCTTCTCTTCCTTTAGTTTCTATTCCTAAGAATGTATTTGATAATTCTTTACTATCACCTACTCTAATATCACTTCCCACAATAGCGGCCAATGAAGACAATAAATCTAATTGACATACTAGTGCATTAGAAGTAGTTGGTTGAATTGTACCTTTCCAATAAGTAAAAAATGGTACATGTGTTCCTGCTTCAAACAAACTATATTTACCTCCTCTATAAGGTCCAGAAGGAGTGTGATTTCCAATTTTCTCAACAGCATCGTCATAATAACCATCGTTTAACACGGGACCATTATCACTACTAAATACAATTAAAGTATTTTCTAAAATCCCTTCTTTCTCTAAAGTTTTCACAAATTCTCCAATACACCAATCTGCTTCTAAAATTACATCACCTCTTGGTCCCATTCCAGATTTCCCAACAAATCGTTCGTGTGGTGTTCTAGGAACGTGAGGTTGCTGCATCGCATAATATAAAAAGAAAGGCTCTGATTTGTGTTCTTTTACATAATCTTGAGCCCTTTTTAAAAAATGATCAGCCATGTCTTCATCCTTCCACAAAGCGGTTTTCCCACCTTTCATGTATCCAATTCTTGGAATGTGGTTCACTATACTATTATTATGACCATGATGCCATTTCATAGTAGTCAATTCAGGATTATCTTTCCCAGTTGGTTCCCCTTCAAAATTCTTATTATAACTCACTTCAATAGGATCATTTGGGTCTAATCCAACTACATCTCCATTTTCAATATACACAGTAGGAACTCTATCTTGAGTAGCTGCCATAATATACGAATAATCAAACCCAACTTCGTTTGGGCCAGGACGAATTGTTTTATTCCAGTCGACTACCCCTGTTCCAAGTCCTAAATGCCACTTACCAACTATCCCTGTATGATATCCTTTTGATTTAAGCATTTTAGGAATCGTAATTTGTTCTTTATTAATAATTAGCGGTGCAGTACCTTTTAAAATTTTGGCGTTTTTATTCCTCCATGGATACTCCCCAGTTAATAAAGCATATCTGCTTGGTGTACAAGTAGCAGAACTTGCATAACCATTTACAAAACGAACTCCCCCAAAGGCCAGCTTATCTAAGTTCGGCGTTTTTATTTCTGTTGCACCATTAAACCCAACATCTCCATAACCTAAATCATCAACATAAATTACAACAATATTTGGTTTAGTTTGAATTTTTGTTTTTTTTTCGGCGACTGTTTTTTTACAACTTATTTGCAAGGCAATAAAAACTACTAATGCCAAAAGTGAGTGTTTGCTAAATTTCATTTTGATTTGATTTTTTTAAATTGTGTATCTTTATTCAAATTCATAGAAAACAGATACCTAAATCTGCTAAGGCAAATTAGTTGTCTTCCATATTGGAATAGTTTTAACTTAAATCGAATTCGTGCTTTATCTAAAAAAACTGTTTTACTATACTGATTTCAGCAATACTAATTATTGCACCGAAATGCTTAATAAAGCATTTTAAAGATACCGTTTAAATAACAAAGTTGAGAATATTTATACTGTTTATTTAACTCTTTTAAAATTTCAATACTTCAAGCTAAAATTACTAATTTTTCCAAAAAAAATATTTTCAAACGGTCTTCGCTAATTAATGTTTTTAAGATTCGTTTATCTAATCTATCACTTTTAATTCTTTACCAACTTTAATAAAGGCAGTAATTGCTTTGTCAAGATGCTCCTTAGTATGCGACGCTGAAAGCTGCACTCTGATTCTTGCTTTTTCTTTTGGTACTACTGGAAAGAAAAATCCGATAACGTAAATACCTTCTTCTAACAACTTATTTGCCATTGTTTGCGACAACTTCGCATCGTATAACATTACGGGTACAATTGCTGCATCTGCACCTACTAGATCAAATCCAGCAGCGGCCATTTCGCTTCTAAAATAATTTGTATTCCTTTCTAACTTATCACGTAACGAAGTATCACGAGATAACATATCGAATACTTTTAATGACGCTCCAACAATAGAAGGAGCCAATGAATTCGAAAACAAATAAGGTCTAGAGCGCTGACGTAATATTTCTATGATTTCTTTTTTACCCGTTGTATAACCACCCATAGCACCACCTAATGCCTTACCAAAGGTTCCTGTTATAATATCGACTCTCCCTAAAACATTTTTCAACTCTATGGTACCTTTTCCTGTTTTGCCAATAAAACCAGCTGCATGGCATTCATCTACCATTACCATGGCATCATACTTGTCTGCTAAATCACATATCTTATCTAATTGAGCTACAATTCCGTCCATAGAAAAAACTCCGTCGGTAACAATTATTTTAAAACGGTGTTGCTGCTTATTGGCTTCTATTAGTTGTACCTCTAAATTTTCCATGTTATTATTTTCATAACGATAGCGTGTGGCTTTGCACAATCGTACTCCATCTATAATGGAAGCATGATTTAAAGAATCTGAAATAATTGCGTCCTCTTTTATTAGTAAAGGCTCAAAAACACCTCCATTAGCATCAAATGCGGCGGCATAAAGAATAGTATCTTCGCAACGAAAAAATTCTGCCACTTTACTTTCTAATTTCTTATGAATATCTTGTGTGCCACAAATAAATCGCACGGAAGACATTCCAAAACCATGAGAATCTAAAGTATCTTTTGCAGCCTGAATTACTTCTTTATTATTTGATAAACCTAAATAGTTATTTGCGCAAAAGTTAATTACTCTTTCTCCAGTACTTACTTGTATTTCAGCATCTTGAGAAGTTGTAATGATTCTCTCTTTTTTGTACAAGCCTGCTTCTTCTATTGCCTGCAATTCATTTTGCAAATGTTCTTTTATAGATCCGTACATTGTTTTAAATATTTTGAAGTTTATTTCTTTCTTTTAGTTTTAATTCTTTAATCATTGTTTCTGTCATCCTTTTAATGTCAAAAGAGGGTTTCCAATTCCAGTCTATCCTAGCATGCGAATCATCGATACTTGATGGCCAACTATCTGCAATTTTCTGTCTGAAATCAGCTTTGTAATTTGTTTTAAAATTAGGATAAATTTTCTGAATAGACTCCGTCAATTCTTCTGGAGAAAAACTCATTCCAGATAAGTTATAAGATGTTCTCACCGTAATACTTTCTTTAGGAGCATCCATTAACTCAATCGTTGCACGAATAGCATCATCCATATAAATCATTGGTAAAGTTGTGTTTTCACTTAAAAAACATTCAAAATCCTCATTATGAATTGCTTTATGATAAATATCCACAGCATAGTCGGTAGTTCCTCCTCCAGGAAGCGATTGATAACCTATGACTCCTGGATATCTCAATGATCTAATATCGAGTTCATATTTTTCGAAATAATATTTAGACCAATTTTCCCCTGCCACTTTACTTATTCCATAAACTGTTGACGGAGCCAACACATAATTTTGAGGTGTACTCTTTTTTGGAGCATCCTCACCATAAACAGCTATTGAACTCGGAAAAAATATTTTATCAACTTTATTTATTCTTGAAACTTCTAAAACATTAAAAAAGGTTTTCATATTAACATCCCAAGTATTTAATGGAAATTTTTCTCCATTAGCCGATAATATTGCTGCTAAATGATAAATCTGTGTGATTTCATATTCTACAACCAAACTTGTCAACTTATCAAAATCATTCGCGTCCAAGATTTTGAAATTCCCTACGAAATCATCATTCAATCGCAAATCTGTTGCGATAATATTCTCTATTCCATGTTTTTCTTTCAATTTCTCAACGAGTACTAAACCTAGTTGTCCGCTTGCCCCAGTAATTAATATTTTATCTTGTTTCATTATCTTAACATCTTAGAAGATCAAAACTATACATTACCATTATAATACGGACACATAAACTTCAATACTTAATAAATTAAGTGTTTTTATCTTTTATAATGAACAGTATTGATTATATTTACTTTCCGATGTTAAAAACAGCTACATCTAAAGTAAAATTATCTCTTTATGGAAATCATTGATGAAATAGATTTAAAAATCCTTAGAATCCTTCAGAAGGATTCTAAAAAAACCACCAAAGAAATTGCTGAAATTTTAAACCTTACTGCGTCTCCAGTTTACGAAAGGACTCGAAAATTAGAGAATAAAGGATATATAAAAAAGTATGTCGCAATATTGGATAAAAAACGAATCAGAAGACCAGTTACAGTGATTTGCATGGTTTCCTTACGGTATCATAACGAGGGTTTTATTGATAAATTTGAAAAACAGATTAAAGCACTCGACGAAGTACAAGAGTGTTATCATATGGCAGGAAAAGTAGATTTTTTTTTGAAAATAAATTTGCAAAGCCTAGATATCTACCATGAATTTGTAAGAACAAAACTTTCCAAGATTGAAAATATTGGAATCTTGGAAAGTTATTTTGTATTAAAAGAAATGTTTCATACTACCGAATACCACATCTAAGTTTTAAAGTATTCTTAATATCAAATTAAAAATTATTTCAATTTTTCAAAATCAATTACAGGAGGTATTAAATTTATATCTGACTTTGAAAATAAAGAATTTATAGGCGTTATCTTATCAAAAAAGCCACAATTCTGAAGATAAAATGTATTGTTCATTATACCTCCAGAATAGTCTAATCTAGATTCTTTTCTAGCTGTTGCATCCGCAGTAAATTTAACTTTTTTTACAGCATACCAATTATTATTTGTATCCAGCAACCATTGATTGTTATAATAAACTTTACGCGTTTGATTCCCCATAGTCGTACTAAAATTCTCTAAAAAAGAATGTGGTCGTTTCACATATGTTGTAGTTTTTGGTCTTCTAAAAGATGCTATCAAATCCCATTCTCTTGTTTCTGGAGCATAAAAATACGCTGTGTAATCTGTAGAATTATTCACAGATGGTTCAATCTTAAGTAAAAATTTATAAGTCGTTTCAGACTTCCAGTGAAATACTTTTCGGCTTTGACCTCCAGATCCTTCATTACCAAAATCATTTGAAATGACATCTTTACCCTTTTTCAATAATTCTACCCTCTGATTATCAGGAATATTTTTAGGATCGTCTGTTTTGAATGGACTCCAAACAGAAAACAAAATTCTACGCTCAGTTTCTGAATTCACTTGAATACCAAAATATCCTTCTCCAAAACCATTAGCCATAAAATAAGACCCAACAACATCACTATCTTTGGGAATGGTCATTTCGTTATAAAAGTATTTTATGTCTCCTGCATCAGAAGGAACTTCGTAGTTCAAATGAACCGAAGGACCTCTTCTTCCCCAATAAAAATCTTCTTTAACATAATATACATTTCCTTCAGTTACTTCACCTTCAATTACAATTTCTGAAACCTCACCATAATATTCACCATTTTTACGAACACCTTGTATTTCGATAAAATGATACCCAGGTTTGTCGATTTTAAATGTTCCGACTTCTAATGTTGAAAAGTCAGTATTCGATATATCCACAACTTCAGACCTACCATTTAAGGAAACTTTAATGGAAGAATTATTCGAATTCTTAACAACTAAACTAACTATCAGCTCACCCGAATTTTCCAGTTTAAAATAGGTTCTAATTTTAGTTTCAGCCGAATCCCAATTTTCAATTCCTCGTTTTGTGATAATAGTTTTTGTTTCCGTAGGGCTATCATATACCCAACTATTCCCTTTAGTCAAAATAGAAATTTCTTTTGCTTGATCTTGAGAAAAAACAATATTACCATGAATTAATATTAGCAATAGAATTACAAACTTAAATTTCATTAAAATTTATTTTAAAATTATTTTCCAAACTTTTTACTTGTCTCTATAAACAACTCCTTAGAACCATTCTCTATCGGAATCAAATAGAACGCATAGTTGTGCTTTATAGTTCCTTTAATCTGATACTCATCTTGCGGACTTGCATACCAACTATCATCACCTCCAACACCACGTTGTTCAAGATCTATATTCAACTGAACTAAATCTTGTTCCTTTATATCTATGGTATGTTTGTTTTTGTTCAACTCTGGAATTCCATCTATTTGATATCTCAAATTTACTTTGCCTGAATTTTCGTAGTCAAGACCCAAAGTCGTATCAAAATCTTCGTTTGGCATGTGCAATGCGCTAATTCCCAATCCTTTTTGAATATCTTGAGAAACAACCATTAAACCATTTCCCTTTTCATTTGTTAAGGCAACCCATCTCACATCTGTTTTATATCCATTCTCTTGTGGGCGGATATAAGGAACATATTGTTCAGATACGGTCGAATTATACAAATCTAAAAACGCCGATGCTTTTCTATCCTGATAATTTTCCCAAGGTCCTCTACCAAAATAAGTCATTTTATTATACTGCTTTGGAAGTTGCATACGCATTCCAACTCTAGGAATATCACCTTTATAATTTGTTTCTTCTAAAGTATTTTCAATTCTTACAATTCCATTTCCATAAATCGTATAGATACTTGTAAAGTGAGTTTCTACACCTGGAAGTTTATAGGTTACTTTTAACTCAACCTCATTACTTGATATTTTTGAAGACACAACTTCTGTAACTCTAGAAAACAAAGACGCTTTCTTCCACTCTATGTTTTTAGTGTACATTTTATTTCCAGAATCATTATCTGTAACAGCTCTCCAAAAATTAGGTTTAGGTCCTTTACCTGCCTTTAACAATTCTATATTATTAAACATATAAGACGTTAATCGTCCATCTTTTTCATTAAAAATTAATTCCAAATTATCGTTAGAAACTATTGTGTTTAATTTATCAACCTTAATGGTTAAATCCACTCCGTTTTCGATTATAACACTTTCATTTTTATATTTTGAATTTAATCTAATTTGTTCGTGTGCCACTTCAAAACCTTTTGGTAAAAGACCCCAATCATTTTTGGTAGTTGCAGAAATTTCGACAAAATATTCGGTGTTTGACATATAAGAAATATCATTCAGCGGAAGTCTAATTAACTTTCCAGTATGAGTTTCTACAGAAATCGATTCCACTGAAATTGTTTTTAATATAGTTCCATCTGCCTTTATTTTTGCCGTAATATCAAAATTATTCAAATTAGTGAAATCGTATAAATTCTCTACTAAAACACGTAGTTCTCCGTGTTTATTTATTCCTTTGTCCTTAAAATTTATAAATTCATGTGCTTTTTTAACTTCAAACAAACCTGGTTGCGGAGTTCTATCTGGAAATACAATTCCATTATTTAAAAAAGTACCATCGGAAGGCATATCTTTTCCGTAATCTCCTCCATAAGCGTAATATCTTTCACCTTTTTCATTCGTTTTCCAAATAGATTGATCTACCCAATCCCAAATAAATCCACCCTGAAGATTATCATATTGCTCAATAATATTCCAGTAATCTTGAAAATTACCTGTACTATTTCCCATAGCATGTGCATATTCACTAGGAATATAAGGTCTATCTGTCATCGACTTACCTACCTCTTCAAATCTTCTAGGCGATGGATATTGAGGAACAATAATATCTGTATTCCAATCCATATCATACAAGCTTCCATCGTAATCTTTATAAGGTCTTTCGTATTGTACAGGTCTCTTAGATTTATCCTTTTCTTTTATGGCTTTATAACCAGCATAAAAATTAGTTCCATTGCCTCCCTCATTACCCATTGACCAAATAATTACAGATGCATGGTTTTTATCTCGCTCTACCATACGAACCATTCTATCTACATGCGCCTTCTCCCAACTTTCGTTTTTAGCTAATGAATATTCGCCGTAATACATTCCATGAGATTCAATATTAGCTTCATCAACAACATAGATTCCGTGAATATCACACAGTTCATAAAATTTTCTTGCTCTAGGATAATGACTCAATCTAACAGCATTGATGTTATTTTCTTTCCACAATCGAATGTCTTTCATGATCATTTCTTCAGACATTACATGTCCAGTTTCTGGATCTGTTTCTTGTGTATTTACACCCTTTAGAGTAATTTTTTGACCGTTAACTAAAAGTAATCCATTTTTAATTTCAATCGATCTAAATCCGATTTTTATAGCAGTCGATTCTAAAACATTTCCTTTTCTGTCTTTTAACTCGATTAAAAGGCTATATAAGTTAGGGTGTTCAGCGCTCCACTGCTTTGCGTTTTCAATAATCCCTTTAAAATTAACATGACTTTCATTATGTTTAATAACCGCCAATTCTGAAGACTTAGAAATGATTAATTTATTCTTAGCATCGTATAATCTAAAAGTGACTTGAGATTTTTTATTTTTTGAATGATGATTTTTAATTACTACGTCTAAATCTAGAATCCCATTCTTATAAGCGCCATCCAAAGTAGATACAACTTCAAAATCTTTAATTCTCAATTTAGGTTGTGCGTAGACAAAAACACTACGTTCAATACCGCTAATTCTCCAAAAATCTTGACATTCCAAATAAGAACCATCTGTCCATCTAAAAACCTGAATTGCAATGGTGTTATTTCCAGATCGTGCAAACTCGGTGATATTAAATTCAGATGGTAGTTTACTACCTTGAGAATACCCAACATATTCCCCATTTAACCAGACAAAACCACCCGATTTCATTGCTCCAATATGAAGAAATATTTCATTTCCGTCCCAATCAGAGTTTATATTAAATTCACGTCTATAAGAACCAACCGGATTATAATCAGCAGGCACTTTCCCTGGATTCTTCGGATATATTCCATCGATAAATTCCATGTCATCTGCAACAGGTGCTTTAAAATCAGAGAATTCATATTGGTGATTAACATAAATAGGAATTCCGTAGCCTTCCACTTCCCAATTCGAAGGAACTTTAATATTATCCCAATCATCAACACTTTCTGATGGGTCCATAAAAGTAGTTGGTCTATCTTTTGGAGATCTCACCCAATTAAATTTCCATTCTCCATCTAAATTCTGATAAAAATTAGAATTTTCTGGATCAAAACTTAAGGCATCTTCATTAGGTGCATAGGAAGAAAACGAAGCATGAGCATCTAATTTATTTTCTTCTATTACTTGTTCATTTTCGATATAATCTAAATAGTCCAACGATTGACTATAACTAGAAATTACAATTAAAGAAAACGCTAAACTCGTCAATAATTTAATCTTCATAATATTGTGCTTTATTCTTGGAAATTAAAAAATCCGATGGGTTTTAACCAATCAAAGTGGAGAATTTCTAACATAACAAATAAGTAAAAACTCCCTTTAAATCAGGTAGACATCTTGGGTTCAATATTCTAACGCAACAATCCGTTACATTAGTTAATATAACAAGTTACAAAGTTAGGTGTAATAGACAAAATAATTGATGATTTTTGGTGAAATATTTCAAGTGGACAAAATAAAAGACCGTTGCATAATGCTCTTTTCATTTTTAGATTTCAATTTTGACTTTTTAAATCTAAAATTTATATTTTTTTTTCTTATTTTCATTGTTTATGTTAGTTATGGATCTATTTTTTGGTTCATTTTCCTTTAGTT